>NZ_CAJCKS010000001.1:0-93176 GCF_903970985.1 Pantoea sp. ME81
CGTAACGAGAGACGATATCAAGGGCCTGACTGAGCTGCATAAAAAAATCCGGAAACGAAGCGTTTCCGGATTCTTACACAGCCACTGGATCGTTCAACTGATCCTTAACTGATCGGCATTAGGCCCAAAGGCCCGTTTACGTCAAATCTCATCACTGATGTGCGACGATGACATCGTCTTTAACATCCATTTCAATGGTTTTACCCGGAACAAAAGCACCAGAAAGAATCTTCTGCGCCAGTGGGTTTTCAATTTGCTGCTGAATAGCACGTTTCAATGGACGTGCACCGTATACCGGATCATATCCATTTTCACCCAACAGCTTCAGCGCTGCATCCGTGATATGCAATTGGTAGCCACGTTCATCCAGACGTTTGTACAACCGCTGCAGCTGAATCTGCGCGATAGAAGCAATATGCTGCTCGCCAAGCGGATGGAACACCACCACCTCATCAATACGGTTAATGAACTCTGGGCGGAAATGCGAACCTACCACCGTCATCACCATATCTTTCATTTCCGGATAGTCCAACGCACCGAAACGTTCCTGGATCAGGTCAGACCCAAGGTTAGAGGTCATAATGACCACGGTATTACGGAAATCGACCGTACGTCCCTGGCCATCGGTCAAGCGCCCATCATCCAGTACCTGCAACAAGATGTTGAAGACATCCGGGTGAGCCTTTTCGACTTCATCCAGCAGAATCACGGAATAAGGGCGACGACGAACAGCTTCTGTCAGGTAACCGCCCTCTTCATAACCGACATAGCCCGGAGGTGCACCCACTAAACGCGATACCGAGTGTTTTTCCATAAACTCGGACATATCAATACGCACCATGGCATCGTCGCTGTCGAACAAGAAGTTAGCCAGCGCTTTACTCAGCTCGGTTTTACCCACACCGGTTGGTCCAAGGAACAGGAACGAGCCAATTGGGCGATTAGGATCGGACAGACCTGCACGACTACGGCGAATCGCATTCGATACCGCATCAACCGCCTCGTTCTGGCCAATCACGCGCGCATGCAGCTCTTGCTCCATCCGCAACAGTTTCTCGCGCTCACCTTCCATCATTCGTGCTACTGGAATGCCGGTCCAGCGAGCCAGCACATCAGCAATTTCCACATCTGTTACGCGGTTACGTAACAGCTTCATGGTTTTACCTTCAGACTGCGTCGCAATAGTGAGCTGTTTTTCCAGCTCCGGAATTTTACCGTACTGCAGTTCGGACATTTGGCCCAAATCACCAACACGTCGCGCCTGTTCCATCGCCAGACGAGCCTGCTCCAGTTCCGCCTTGATGTTCTGCGTACCTGTTAAAGAGGCCTTTTCGGCTTTCCACTCTTCTTCCAGCTCAGCGTATTCACGCTCTTTCTGATCGAGTTCCGTTTCCAGCATCTCCAGACGTTTAATACTGGCATCGTCCGACTCTTTCTTCAGTGCCTGTTGTTCCAGCTTTAACTGGATGATGCGGCGTTCCAGACGATCAAGCGACTCCGGTTTCGAGTCCATCTGCAAACGAATGCTCGATGCAGCCTCGTCAATCAAGTCAATTGCCTTATCTGGCAGCTGGCGATCGGAGATATAGCGGTGCGACAACGTGGCCGCTGCCACAATCGCCGGGTCAGTAATCTGCACATGGTGGTGTAACTCATAGCGCTCTTTCAGGCCACGCAGAATAGCAATGGTGTCTTCCACGCTCGGTTCAGCCACAAAGACTTTCTGGAAACGACGCTCCAGCGCCGCATCTTTCTCAATGAACTGGCGATACTCATTCAGCGTGGTAGCACCCACGCAGTGCAACTCACCACGCGCTAATGCAGGTTTCAGCATGTTACCGGCATCCATGGCGCCATCGGCTTTACCCGCGCCAACCATGGTATGCAACTCGTCGATAAACAGAATGACGTTGCCTTCCTGTTTTGCCAGATCGCTCAGCACACCTTTCAGGCGCTCTTCGAACTCACCACGATATTTAGCACCCGCCACCAGCGAACCCATGTCCAGGGCCAACACGCGGCGACCTTTCAATCCTTCTGGCACTTCACCATTGATAATGCGCTGCGCTAACCCTTCGGCAATCGCAGTTTTACCTACGCCGGGTTCCCCAATTAATACCGGGTTGTTTTTGGTACGGCGCTGCAATACCTGAATGGTACGACGAATCTCTTCATCACGACCAATCACCGGATCTAACTTGCCAAGCTCGGCGCGCTCGGTCAGATCGATGGTGTATTTTTTTAAAGCCTGGCGCTGATCTTCAGCCCCTTGATCGTTCACGTTCTCTCCTCCCCGCAATTGCTCGATGGCCTTAGTGAGTTTTTCGGTGGTTGCACCAGCGGACTTCAATAGGTCCGCCAGCGAACCACGAGAGTCGAGGGCCGCCAGAACAAATAATTCAGATGATATAAAGTTGTCGCCGCGCTTTTGCGCGAGTTTGTCGCACAGGTTCAGGACCCGAATGAGATCGGCTGAAGGCTGTACATCGCCATCCGTACCTTCTACCTGCGGCAGTCGGTTGATAGCTTGTTCGATGCTGGTACGCAGACCAGCCACATCGGCACCTGCTGCGCTAAGCAACGGACGCACCGATCCGCCTTCCTGATTGAGCAAAGCGCTCATCAAGTGCAGGGGTTCGATAAATTGATTGTCGTGTCCCAGAGCAAGGGACTGAGCATCGGCAAGGGCCAACTGGAATTTATTAGTAAGACGATCCAGACGCATGATTCCTCCAATACAGGTCAAAATGCTACTGGAGATTAAATGAGGTCATCCCTCAAATATTTCAAGGTTAATGACCTGTGTTGCGAACAAAAAATACGCTACTGGATCGTCTTGCGGCGTAAGATTATCTCAGCCAAATCAAAGTTGCCATACGCCCGGTGATTCCATCTCGTCGGTAGGAGAAAAAATCATTGGCTTCGGTGAAAGTGCAACGCTGTGAACCACTGATAGAATGCACTCCAGCGGCCTGAAGTCGCTGACGCGCTAGCTGCCAGATATTCGCAAAAAATTTGTCACCAACCGGGCGAAAAGCCGCATCGGCTTGTACATCGTGCGCCAAAAAGGCTTCACGCACCTCAGCACCGACTTCAAATGCCTGCGGGCCAATAGCGGGTCCAAGCCAGGCGTGGATCTCACGGGCTGGTGAGCGAAACTGTTGCAGCGTCTGTTCCAGCACGCCGTTACACAGACCACGCCAGCCAGCGTGAGCAGCGGCCACTTCACTGCCATCATCACTGCAGAATAATACCGGCAAGCAATCCGCTGTCATGACAGCGCAAACCACGCCGGATTCACGGGTGATGGCCGCATCTGCATTTGGTATCACATTGTCCGCAGGCAAACGCACAACATCTTGCCCATGCACCTGATTAAGCCACTGCGGCATGGCGGGCAGCAGTTTATCTTTCAAATGCTGACGATTTTGCAAGACATGCGTTTCAGCATCGCCAACGTGCGCCCCAAGATTCAGCGAATCCCAGGGCGCAGTGCTAACACCGCCATGTCGCAAGGTGGAACATGCCTGAACGCGCTGCGGTGCAGGCCAGTCAGGAATGATCCACTCACTCATAGCCAATCCATTTGATCGCGGAACTCATGGGTATCGGCTTTCAGCGCGTCAATCAGATCGACCATGTCTTGCGGCAACGGCGCATGCCATTCCATCTCAATGCCGGTGATGGGATGGTAGAGACGCAGCATGGTGGCATGCAGCGCCTGACGGTCAAAACCGCGCAGCGCGGCAATGAACGCATCTGATGCACCTTTAGGCGGACGCGGACGACCGCCGTACAGCGGATCACCCACTAATGGATGGTTGATATGCGCCATGTGCACACGAATCTGGTGAGTACGACCCGTTTCCAGACGCAGACGCAGACGCGTATGAGCACGGAAATGCTCCATGATGCGATAATGCGTGGTCGCGGGTTTACCCATAGGGTGTACCGCCATGTGGGTGCGTTTGGTGGAGTGGCGCGCCATCGGCTCATTAACCGTGCCGCCTGCCGTCATGGTGCCAATCGCAACCGCTTCATATTCACGGGTAATCTCGCGCAGTTGCAGCGTTTCTACCAGATGCGTCTGAGCGGGAACGGTCTTCGCCACCACCATCAAACCGGTTGTGTCTTTATCAAGACGATGGACGATCCCAGCACGCGGGACGTCGGCAATTGGTGGGTAATGATAAAGCAGCGCATTCAGGACCGTACCATCCGGATTACCTGCCCCAGGATGCACCACCAGGCCACGCGGTTTGTTGATGACCAGAATATCATCGTCTTCATAAACGATGTTCAGGGGAATGTTTTGCGCTTCCCAGCGCTGCGCTTCTTCGATTTCAGCATCGATAGACACCTGCTCACCGCCGAAAACTTTCTCTTTCGGTTTATCGATGATGGTGCCGTTGACGCTGACGCGACGCTCAAGGATCCATTCTTTTATGCGGGAACGTGAATAATCAGGGAACAATTCCGCCAAAGTCTGATCTAAGCGTTGTCCAAGCTGTGCTTCGGACACCGTTGCGGTGAGTTGAACTTGTTGTGCCATATACAGCTTCTTCGTTAACGTTGGGTTTTCACGGCGATGCCGTTTAATATAATGTGCTATCGTACCAGGTCATAACCGGGAGCTATACGGACAGCTTCCGCTACAACACTTTGAGGATAATCATTTCGTCATGACGCGTATGAAACATCTGGTGGCTGCTGCCACATTGAGCCTGAGCCTGGCTCTGGTGGGTTGTTCCGGCTCATCGGATCCCGTTCCGGACAGCCCGCCATCTGAAATTTACGCTACAGCCCAGCAAAAGCTGCAGGACGGTAACTTTAAAGCGGCGATTAAGCAACTGGAAGCACTGGATAACCGCTACCCGTTTGGCCCTTATTCGCAGCAAGTACAGCTGGATTTAATCTACGCGTATTACAAAAATGCCGATCTGCCACTGGCGCAAGCCGCTATCGCTCGCTTTATGCGCCTGAATCCGACTCATCCAAACATCGATTACGTCATCTACATGAAAGGCCTGACGGATATGGCGTTGGATGACTCTGCACTGCAGGGCTTCTTCGGTATCGATCGTTCAGATCGTGATCCGACGCACGCTCGTGATGCTTTCCGTGACTTCTCACAGTTGCTGCGCAGCTATCCGAACAGCCAGTATGCTGAGGATGCGCAGAAACGTTTAGCCTACCTGAAAGAGCGTCTGGCGAAGTATGAACTCTCGGTGGCGCAATTCTATACCAAGCGTGGGGCCTATGTCGCCGTTGTTAACCGTGTTGAAGGGATGATGAAAGATTTCCCGGATACCGAAGCAACGCACAAAGCGCTGCCGCTGATGGAAAATGCCTACCGCCAGCTGCAGTTAACCGCAGAAGCGGACAAGGTAGCGAAGATCATCGCGACAAATAATCAGTCCTGATTTTACTACCAATAAAAAAGCAGCCTTGATGGCTGCTTTTTTTTGCCGAAAATTCAGCCAGATTGCTGATTATTCGCTGCGGTTAACTCATCAATCTTGCTCTTTTCATCCCTGCCCTTCAAGCATTTTCCGCGATTTTATGAGCCTTTCTCACAATTCACTGGCATTGACAAAAAGTGACATTTCAATGTGATCTATATCACACTTTTTCCTGATTTACGCGGTATGCTGGTCCTACCCAGACGGAAATGACAGAGAGGTTTAACTATGATTCTGAACATTACCAGCAAACAAATGGAAATCACTGCGGCTATCCGCAACCATGTCGAAGACCGTCTCGCCAAGCTGGAAAAGTGGCAAACTCACCTGATAAATCCGCACATCGTGTTATCGAAAGAGCCGAAAGAATTCGTGGCTGATGCCACCATTAACACACCGAACGGCACGCTGGTTGCCAGCGCGAAACACGAAGATATGTACACGGCTATCAACGATCTGATTGCCAAGCTGGAGCGACAACTGAATAAGGCGCAGCACAAACCTGAAGCGCGCCGCGCAACCAGCAGTATGAAAGATTTCACCCCTGCGGGATAAATAGACCTTTTCCAGTAACGCGCCTGCGGGCGCGTTTTTTATTGACAGCTTTAAATCACTGCGGTTACTCTCAATCCACTTTATTGCTGGAATCACACATGAAACATCTACCGTTCTTCTTCGCATTCTTTTTTA
Organism: Pantoea sp. ME81; assembly: GCF_903970985.1. Lineage (NCBI taxonomy): Bacteria > Pseudomonadati > Pseudomonadota > Gammaproteobacteria > Enterobacterales > Erwiniaceae > Pantoea > Pantoea sp. ME81. The sequence continues at coordinate 6,153 of NZ_CAJCKS010000001.1, forward strand.
CCTTCCCCTGATTGGGAGGCGATTCGTCATGTGAAAATGAATGCGAAGACGAACAACAAAGCCTCCCAAACGGGAGGCTTTTTTATTGGACATTTTACAGGTGAGCCCTATGAATCCCGAAAATCCACTGCTGGCATTACGCGATAAGATCAGCGCCGTTGATGAAAAGCTGTTAACGCTGTTATCTGAACGCCGTTCGCTGGCGGTTGAGGTGGCGCAAGCAAAGCTCGCGACCCATCGCCCGATTCGCGATGTTGAGCGTGAACGCGCACTGCTGGAAAACCTGATCTCACTCGGCAAAAAGCACCAGCTTGATGCGCACTACATTACTCGTCTGTTCCAACTGGTGATTGAAGATTCGGTACTGACTCAGCAAGCGCTGCTGCAGAAAAACTTAAACCACCCGCACGCACACGCGCCGCGCATCGCATTTCTGGGTCCTAAGGGTTCGTACTCTCACCTCGCGGCGCGTAAATACGCCACACGTCATTTTGATTCCATGGTTGAGATGGGCTGCCTAAAATTCCATGACATCATTCATCAGGTGGAGAGTGGCCAGGCCGATTACGCCGTGATGCCAATCGAAAATACCAGCTCAGGCTCGATTAACGACGTCTATGACCTGCTGCAGCAAACCACGCTCTCCATCGTTGGCGAGCTGACCATCCCAATAGAACACTGTGTGCTGGTCAACGGCAATACCGACTTACAGCAAATTGAAACGGTTTATAGCCATCCTCAGCCATTCCAGCAGTGCAGCCAGTTCATCAATCGTTTCCCACAATGGAAAATCGAATATACCGAGAGCACCGCAGCGGCAATGGAAAAGGTCGCGGCGATGAGTTCACCAAAAGTGGCGGCTCTGGGCAGTGAAGCGGGCGGTGAGCTGTATGGTCTGCAGGTGTTAGAACGGAATTTAGCTAACCAGCAACAAAACCATACCCGCTTCATTGTGCTGGCACGTAAGCCGATTGAAGTTTCTGGCCAGGTACCAGCCAAAACCACATTGATTATGGCTACCGGTCAGCAAGCTGGTGCACTGGTTGAGGCTCTGCTGGTGCTGCGTAATCACAATCTGATCATGAGCAAACTAGAAAACCGCCCAATTAACGGCAACCCATGGGAAGAGATGTTTTACATTGATGTGCAGGGCAATCTGCAATCGGAGAACATGCAGCTGGCGTTGAAAGAGCTGCGTGATTTGACGCGATCTCTGAAAGTACTCGGCTGCTATCCGGGTGAAAATGTTGTTCCGGTGGAACCGCGACTGTAAATGAAAAAGGCATCCTTGCGGATGCCTTCTCTTTTATTGCCGGCTATCGTTAGCCGAACGCAACATGCTTCGGCTCTCTACCAGGAAGCGTTGAGCGTAATCGCCAAACCAGTGCGCGACACCTTCAAAACTCTTGATAAACGCCTGTTTATCGCCCTGCTCCAGCAATTTAATCGCATCACCAAAACGCTGGTAATAACGCTTAATCAGCGCCAGATTACTCTCCGAAGACATGATGATGTCTGCGTAAAGCTGCGGGTCCTGAGCAAACAGTCGACCAACCATCGCCAGTTCCAGGCGATAAATCGGTGAGGACAGCGCCAACAGTTGATCAAGGTTGACGTTCTCTTCCGCTAAATGCAAACCATAGGCAAAAGTGGCAAAGTGACGCAGCGCCTGGATAAAGGCCATGTTCTGGTCATGCTCGACCGCGCTGATGCGATGTAAGCGCGCGCCCCAAACCTGAATCTGCTCCAGGAACCACTGATAGGCTTCTGGCTGACGGCCATCACACCACACCACCACCTGCTTCGCCAGGCTACCGCTATCCGGGCCAAACATGGGATGCAAACCGAGAACAGGGCCGGTATGCGCCGCCAGCATCGCCTGCAATGGACGATTCTTCACCGATGCAAGATCAACCAGAATGCAGTCTTCCGGCAGTGTTGGTAATTCGGCGATGATCTGCTCGGTCAGATGAATGGGCACACTGATGATGACCATGCCCGCATCTTTGAGCAGCTCTTCAGAACGATCCCAATCGCCCTTGTCCAGAATACGGACCTGGTAACCTGACAGATTGAGCATCTTTTCAAACAAACGCCCCATCTGGCCACGCCCACCAACAATCACCACCGGGCGCAGCGTTGGGCAGAGCGTTTTGAAGCCTTTGTCGTTTTCATGCGCATAAGATTCACGCATCAGGCGACGTAAGACATCCTCAATCAGATCTGGCGAAACGCCGAGCGCTTCAGCTTCCTGACGACGTGAAGCCAACATGCTGGCTTCACGTTCTGGCACATAAATCGGCAAACCATAACGGCTTTTGACCTCACCTACTTCAGCTACCAGCTCAAGGCGTTTGGCTAATAGCCCAAGCAGGGCTTTATCGACTTCATCAATTTGATCGCGTAGCGCGGTCAGTTCAGCCACCATGACTCTTTATTCCTCGTGTGACAGACGTGCCGACAGCACTCCCTGCAGATCCTGATGGATTTCACGCAGCAAGGTTTCCGTGGTTTCCCAGTTGATGCAGGCATCCGTGACGGAAACACCGTATTTCATTTCGCTACGTGGCTGCTCAGAAGACTGATTGCCTTCGTGAATATTGCTTTCCAGCATCAGGCCAATAATGGAACGATTTCCATCTTTAATCTGCGCAATAGCCGATTCGGCTACACCAGGCTGGCGGCGGTAGTCTTTATTAGAATTACCATGGCTGCAATCTATCATTAAGGCTGGACGCAGTCCCGCTTTCAGCATCTCTTTTTCACACTGCGCAACATCTTCAGGGCCATAGTTAGGCGCTTTCCCACCACGCAGGATCACGTGGCCATCCGGGTTGCCTTGAGTTTGTAACAGGCAAACCTGTCCCGCCTGATTGATGCCGACAAAACGGTGCGGCATCGCGGCGGCGCGCATGGCGTTGATCGCCGTGCCCAGGCTGCCATCAGTGCCATTTTTGAAGCCGACAGGCATTGATAAACCAGAAGCCATCTCGCGGTGTGTTTGTGACTCGGTAGTACGAGCACCGATCGCAGACCAGCTAAACAGATCGCCCAAGTATTGTGGGCTGTTAGGATCCAGTGCTTCAGTTGCCAGCGGCAGTCCCATCTCCACCAGGTTCACCAGCAGCTGACGCGCAATGTGCAGCCCGGCTTCCATATCAAATGAGTTGTTCATGTAAGGATCGTTGATCAGCCCCTTCCAGCCAACGGTGGTACGGGGTTTTTCAAAATAAACGCGCATAACGATATACAGCTGATCCTTCAACTGTGCAGAGAGAGTTTGCAGCTGACGAGCATATTCCAGTGCGGCTTCGGTATCGTGAATTGAACAAGGACCACAGACCACCAGCAGGCGCGGATCGCGGCCAGCAATAATATCGGCAATGGTCTGGCGAGAAGCAGCAATCTGCGCTTCCTGCGCCGCAGTGAGCGGGAACTTCGCTTTCAGCTCTTGCGGGGTGATTAAAATTTGTTCGTCGGCGATATGCACATTGTTCAGCGCGTCTTTCTGCATGATGGCGATCCTTTTTAACTCGTGTATGCGGTTTGGGATCCTCACTGAGGATGGCGCTTACTGTACCACAACATGTACATCTTGCAATCCGTGAATGTACAGTTTTATTACCACCACTGATAACCATAACAAAAGTAAAACTAAAAACACATTAAATACATAAAGTTAACGTAATTTAGGCCACCCAACACAAAGTGATTTATGTAAATTTTATTTTACACTCTACTTTTATTTAAAAGTGCCAACACCCTCTTTTCCCATTAACATTTTGTTATTCATCGTTTTCCAGGATCTTAGGATGTCAACCTCTGTCATCACCTTACGCTCTTTCGTTCTACAGGATGCTGGCGCTTTTACTGCGGCGGTCAATCAGTCTCTCAACAGCCTGCTGCCATGGATGGTATGGGCGCATCACGATTATCGGGCAGAGGAAGCCACTAACTGGATTAATTTCACCCATATGCAGCGGAGTAACGGTGAAGCGGAAGAGTTCGCTATTGTCGATAGCAATGATCGGTTACTCGGCGGCGCAGGCATCAGATTCGCACAGCGGCTTGGGGAATTTAGTGCATTAGGCTATTGGGTTCGCAGCGATGCACAAAGGCAAGGTGTCGCAACACGTGCAGTGGCTCAATTGGTGGACTTTGGCTTCAAGCACGCGCAGATCCCCTTACTGGAGATTATCGCTGCTGAGGAGAATCATGCCAGCCGTGCCGTGGCATTGCGCAGTGGTTTTGAGTTTATCGATTGCCGCTATGGTTTAATCATTCTTGATAGCGGCCCAGTGAATAGCGCGATTTACCATCTCAAGCGACCATAAAAAAAGGGGCTGGCCCTTAGGCCAACCCCTTGTTTGCTATTAACTTTGGGATGTCGCTTACGCGCCCAGACGCTCTTTGATACGAGCTGACTTACCGGTACGCTCACGCAGGTAGTACAGTTTGGCTTTACGTACAGCACCACGACGTTTGACAGAAATGCTGTCAATTACCGGAGAGTGAGTCTGGAAGACACGCTCAACGCCTTCGCCGTTTGAAATCTTACGAACAGTGAATGCAGAGTGCAGACCGCGGTTACGAATAGCGATAACCACGCCCTCGAATGCCTGCAGACGTTTCTTAGAACCTTCAACGACCCATACTTTCACTTCCACGGAATCACCCGGACGGAATGAAGGTACGTCCTGCTTCATCTGCTCTTGTTCAAGTTGCTTGATAATGTTGCTCATAATTAAATCTCTATATCCTGGGTAAACTGATAGTCAGGGAAGATTACTCTTCCACCTGATGGTTTTGTTGCTGCTGATGTTCCCGTTGGAACTCATTTAGCAACCGTGCTTGCTCTTCAGTCAGAGCCAGGTTTTCCAGAAGTTCAGGTCTTCTTAGCCAGGTACGGCCTAGCGACTGTTTCAGGCGCCAGCGGCGAATATCGGCATGGTTGCCCGACAGTAAGACTGGCGGAACCTCCATCCCTTCTAACACTTCAGGTCGGGTGTAGTGCGGGCAATCCAGTAAACCATCCGAGAACGAATCCTCATCGGCTGACGCCTGCTTGCCCAATACGCCGGGGATAAACCGGGCGACTGAATCAATCAACGTCATGGCTGGTAGCTCACCACCACTGAGCACGTAATCACCGATTGACCATTCTTCATCAATCTCAGTATGAATCACGCGCTCATCAATCCCTTCATAACGACCACACACCAGAATCAACTTCTGGTTGGTCGCCAGTTCGCAAACGCCCTGTTGGTCCAGTTTGCGACCCTGAGGTGAAAGATAAATCACCCTGGCACCTTCTCCCGCCGCCGCTTTCGCTGCGTGGATAGCATCCCGTAAGGGTTGCACCATCATCAACATTCCCGGTCCGCCGCCGTAAGGACGTTCATCCACGGTACGGTGCCGGTCGTGCGCGAAGTCACGAGGACTCCAGCTTTGAATGTTGAGCAGGCCATTTTTTACTGCCCGGCCAGTTACCCCGTACTCGGTAATAGCGCGAAACATCTCTGGAAACAGGCTAATAACACCAATCCACATCGCGTTCGCCGTTACGTTACCGGATTGTCCGGAGATCAAAAACCAGGATCCCAATCTACTTCAATCGTGCCAGTAGAGAGATCGACTTTCTTGATAACCTGTTCATCAAGAAACGGGATTAACCGCTCTTGCGCACCGAATGCATCTTTCAGGTTTGCCTTAACAACGAGAACGTCGTTCGAACCGGTTTCCATCAAATCAATGACTTTGCCCATTTCGTAACCGTCGAGGTTTACCACTTTGCAACCCATAAGGTCTTTCCAGTAGTAATCACCCTCTTCCAGCGCTGGCAGCTGAGCAGAATCAACCGTAATTTCGCAATTGGTTAACTGTGCCGCAGCGTCCCGATCGTCAATGCCTTTGACTTTGATGATCAGGTCCTGATTGTGGTGCTTCCAACCTTCCAGTTCGACCTGCTGCCATTTACCGGCACGCTGGATGAACCAGGGTTGGTAGTCGAAGATGCTTTCAGCGTCTTCAGTGGAGGAAAACACTTTGAGCCAACCTCGAATGCCGTAAGCGGCCCCCATTTTCCCCAATACAATTGGGTTAACGAGAGACTGTGCGGCAGGTTTAATGCTCATGCTAACCACCGTGACAGATTAAGCTGCTTTTTTTGCTTCTTTGATCAGCGCGTTAACGCGATCAGAAAGCGTTGCGCCCTGGCCAACCCAGTGCTCAATACGGTCCAGATCCAGACGCAGACCTTCAGCCTGACCAGAAGCGATCGGGTTGAAGAAACCTACGCGCTCGATGAAACGACCATTACGCGCATTGCGGCTGTCAGTAACGACGACCTGATAGAACGGACGCTTTTTCGCGCCGTGACGTGCCAAACGAATTGTAACCATAACATCCTCATTAGTTAATAAAGCGCTCGGGCTCCATCGAGGGATGGAACCCGAGCGCAATATAAAAAGCCCGAAAATTTTACTCATTTTGGCGAAAAAAGCAACCTGAGCGTGTTAATTTTCTGGCTGTGTGCCGCTCGCCTTAGCGACCGGGGAATCCGGGCGGCATCATACCTTTCATGCCACGCATCATTTTGGCCATGCCACCCTTCTTCATTTTCTTCATCATGCGCTGCATGTCGTCGAACTGTTTCAATAAACGGTTAACGTCCTGCACCTGCATACCTGAACCGGTGGCAATACGGCGCTTGCGTGAGCCCTTGATGATTTCCGGTTTCTGACGCTCTTTGGTGGTCATCGAATTGATGATCGCCTCCATACGCACCAGCACTTTGTCATCCATCTGCGATTTCACGTTGTCTGGCAACTGCCCCATGCCCGGCAGCTTACCCATCAGGCTGGCCATGCCGCCCATGTTGCGCATCTGCTTCAGCTGATCGAGGAAGTCGTTGAGATCGAAGCCATCACCGGTTTTGAGCTTCTTCGCCAGCTTCTCCGCCTGTTCGCGGTCAACTTTGCTCTCGATATCTTCGATCAGCGACAGTACGTCGCCCATGCCGAGGATGCGTGAGGCGATACGGTCTGGATAGAACGCTTCCAGTGCTTCCGTCTTCTCACCCATACCCATGAATTTAATCGGCTTGCCGGTAATATGACGAATAGACAGCGCTGCACCACCGCGCGCATCACCATCCACTTTCGTCAGAATCACGCCCGTCAGTGGCAGCGCTTCATTGAAGGCTTTTGCCGTGTTTGCCGCATCCTGACCGGTCATGGCATCGACCACAAACAAGGTTTCCACCGGATTGATCGCGGCGTGTACCTGTTTGATCTCGTCCATCATCGCTTCATCAACGTGCAGACGACCGGCGGTATCCACCAGCAGCACGTCGTAGAATTGCAGCTTCGCTTCTTTCAGGGCGTTCTTAACGATGTCGACAGGCTTTTGGCTCAGATCGGAAGGACAGAAGTCCACGCCAACCTGCTGCGCCAGTGTTTCCAGCTGTTTAATCGCCGCCGGGCGATAAACGTCGGCAGAAACCACCAGCACTTTCTTCTTATGCTTCTCGCGCAGGAACTTACCCAGCTTCGCCACGCTCGTGGTTTTACCCGCACCCTGCAGGCCCGCCATCAACACCACAGCCGGCGGCTGTGCGTTCAGATTGAGCGCATTATTTTCTGCACCCATTGCCGCAACCAGCTCGTTGCGAACAATTTTGATAAATTCCTGGCCAGGCGTCAGGCTTTTGTTTACATCCTGCCCTACCGCCGCTTCTTTCACGCGGTTGATGAACTCACGCACGACCGGCAGCGCAACGTCCGCTTCCAGCAATGCCATGCGCACTTCACGCAAGGTGTCTTTAATGTTGTCTTCGGTCAGCCTTCCGCGGCCGCTGATGTTGCGCAGGGATTGCGACAAACGATCGGTTAAATTATCAAACATGCTCTCTCACTTAGGACCGTAGCGAGGCCGCCTGGGCGGCACAATGCGGCGGATTATAACACGAAGCCACAGCGATCTCTGCAATTGACCTTCAGATCGTTTGGAGCCTGATGCAGCTGGCGCTATACTGGTTTTTTCCTTATCTGACCGACACCTGAAAGGATCTATGTTCGTTTTCGCGATCGTGGCGCTGTTCGCCTACTCCCTCAGTCTTGCATTGATCATCCCCAGCCTGCTGAAACGCAACGGTGGCTGGCGTCGTTTTGCCGTACTTTCTGCTTGCGTCGCGTTGATCGCCCATGCGGTTGCACTGCAACAACGCATTTTTGCCGTCGATAACGGACAAAACCTCAGCCTGCTAAATATCGGTTCGCTGGTGAGTTTGCTGATCTGCGCGATCATGACCATCGTTGCATCGCGCAATCGCGGTTGGTTACTGTTGCCGATTGTCTACAGCTTTGCCTTGATTAACCTCGCCTTCGCCACCTTTGTGCCGAATGCCTTTATTACCCATCTCGAAACCACGCCGGGCATGATGATCCATATCGGCCTGTCGCTGTTTGCCTACGCCACGCTGATTATCGCGGCACTGTATGCGCTGCAGCTGGCATGGATTGATTACCAGTTAAAAAATAAGAAACTGGCTTTCACCCAGGATATGCCGCCGCTGCTGAGTATTGAGCGTAAGATGTTTCATATCACGCAAATTGGTGTAGTGCTGTTGACGCTGGTGCTGTGTACCGGTCTGTTCTTCATGCACAACCTGTTTAGCGCGGAGAATGTCGATAAAGCGGTGCTGTCCATTCTTGCCTGGTTTGTTTATATCGTTCTGCTCTGGGGACACTATCATGAGGGCTGGCGCGGACGTCGCGTCGTCTGGTTTAACTGCGGTGGTGCACTGCTGCTGACCATGGCCTACTTCGGCAGTCGCGTGCTTCAGCACCTGCTCACTTCTCACTAAAGGAATTTTTGCGTTGGAACATGTTTCAACCACCACGCTGATCGTTACGCTGGTCATCATGGTGCTGGTCTCTGCGTACTTCTCCGGTTCAGAGACCGGCATGATGACGCTCAATCGTTATAAATTGCGCCACAAAGCCAAAAGCGGTAATCGCGCGGCTCGTCGTGTCGAAAAACTTTTACGCCGTCCTGATCGCTTAATCAGCCTGGTGCTGATAGGCAACAACCTCGTGAATATCCTGGCTTCCGCATTGGGTACCATTGTCGGTATGCGTCTTTACGGCGATGCGGGTGTGGCAATTGCCACCGGGATCCTGACTTTTGTGGTGCTGGTGTTTGCTGAAGTGCTGCCGAAAACCATTGCAGCGCTTTACCCCGAAAAAGTCGCCTATCCCAGCAGCGTGCTGCTGGCGCCGCTGCAGTATGTGATGCTGCCCTTGGTCTGGCTGCTCAACACCATTACCCGCATTCTGATGCGCATGGTTGGTATCAAAACGGAAGGCTCCATCAGTTCAGCCCTAAGTAAGGAAGAGTTGCGTACCATTGTCTATGAGTCCCGCTCACTGATGTCACGTCGTAATCAGGACATGCTGCTGTCAGTGCTGGACCTGGAAAAGGTCAGCGTTGATGACATCATGGTGCCACGCAATGAAATTGTCGGCATTAACGTCAACGACGACTGGAAATCGATTGTTCGCCAACTGAGTAACTCCCCGCATGGCCGGATCGTGCTGTTCCGCGATTCGCTGGATGATTCGGTTGGCATGCTGCGCGTGCGTGAAGCCTGGCGCATGATGACCGAGAAGAAAGAGTTCAACAAAGATCGCCTGCTGCGCGCCGCTGATGAAATTTACTATGTGCCGGAAGGTACACCGCTGAATGTCCAGCTGGTGAAATTCCAGCGTAATAAGAAGAAAGTCGGCTTAGTGGTTGATGAATATGGTGACATCAAAGGGCTGGTGACCATTGAAGACATTCTGGAAGAGATTGTTGGCGATTTTACGACGTCCATGTCTCCTTCGCTGGCGGAAGAAGTGATGCCGCAGAATGATGGCTCAGTGCTGATTGAAGGCAGCGCCAACGTGCGTGAAATCAATAAAGCCTTTAACTGGACGTTACCCGAAGACGAAGCACGCACCATCAATGGCATGCTGCTGGAAGCGCTGGAAGAGATTCCGCTGGTCGATACACGCGTGAAAATCGGGAAGTACGATGTGGATATCCTCGACGTGCAAGACAACATGGTGAAGCAGGTGCGCATTACCCCGCACCATCCGCTGAAATCCTCCATCGGTTCCTGAAGCCAAAAAAAACGCCGCGAACATCGCGGCGTTTTCATTTCTGCTCAGACAGGCACTAGATGTGCAGCTCTTTCAGCTTCTCAGCCGGCAGTTTCAGATCTTCGTTACGGTTCACGCCAATCTCATGCGCCAACACGCTACGCGCAATCTGCTGCGCTTCGTCGAGTGAGTGTAGCTTGTAGCTACCACACTGGTATTCATTCAGTTCCGGGATCTGGCTCTGTTCTTTCACTTTCAGAACATCTTCCATCGCCCCTTTCCACGCTTTCGCTACGCGCTGCTCGTCTGGTTCACCAATCAAGCTCATGTAGAAGCCGGTGCGGCAGCCCATTGGCGAGATATCAACGATTTCCACGCCATCACCATTGAGGTGATTACGCATAAAGCCAGCGAACAGGTGCTCCAGCGTATGGATGCCGCGCTCAGTCAGAATATCGATATTCGGACGGCAGAAACGCAGGTCAAAAACGGTGATGGTATCGCCATGCGGAGTATTCATGGTTTTTGCAACGCGCACAGCGGGTGCGCCCATGATGGTGTGATCAACAGTAAAACTATCCAGTAGTGGCATACGTCACCTCCTGTTTTGAGATTTTTTTTAAAACGATGAAACTTTTCCGTTCGCCCAACGTCTGAATATATGAAAGACGCGCATTTGTTATCATCATCCCTGACAACAGAGATGTTAATTTTGGCCACAATGATGTGGCCATTTTCTTTTTTAGCCTTCGCGACCTGCCAGATAACTTTCGAAATCCAGCGTATCACTCTGTTCCAGCTTTTCCTGCGCCTGTACCGATTCCAACGCCTGACGACTGAAGTCATCTTCGGTCAAAATCTCTAACGGCTCTTCACACAGCAGATGGCGATACTGTTCAGCCAGTGCCACACCTGCGCCGGTTAAGCCATTTTCTTTGATGGCATGCAGAATACGCGCTGAATAGGTTAGCTCAGGATCATCAAACGATGCCACCAGTTGATCGCAAACCTGTTGATATTGCGTGCTCCCATAATTGCTGTCGAGCACCTCGGCAACACGACGCAGATCGGCAAACAGGGCTTTACCTACATCAACCAGCGGATGTTCTGTATCGCTACAACCTACACCAATCACCTGGCCCGGCTTACGTCCTTCCATGACCACGCGGTTCCAGTTTTTACGGCTGCATAACAGCTCGTCAGAACTCATCTCAGGCGCATCCGCCAGGGTACACCAGATCAGGAACAGGTCGAGGAAACGCGCCTGGTTAGCATCCACGCCAATGGCAGAGAACGGGTTGATATCCAGAGAACGCACTTCAATGTACTCGATACCGCCGCGTAACAACGCATCCGAAGGCGCTTCACCCGAACGTGTCACACGTTTTGGACGAATAGGTGCGTACAGTTCGTTCTCAATCTGTAACACGTTGGTGTTCAGCTGCAGCCAGTTGCCGTCGGCATCTTTGGTGCCCATGGCCGCATACTCTTCTGACGGCGTTTTAATCGCTGCTTTCAGCGCAGCAACGTAACCGTCGAGCGAGTTGAAGGTGATGCCCAAACCGCTCTGCGACTTGTTGGTGTAGCCCAAATCACTGAGGCGCAGCGAGGTGGCATACGGCAGCCACAACGTCCCCTTGCCGTCCGTTTCAAAGGGTAATTTGCTTTCACGTCCCTGCAGGAACGATGAACAGATCGCTGGAGATGCACCGAACAGATAAGGGATCACCCAACCAAAACGATAATAGTTGCGGATCAGACGCAGATATCCAGCAGAAATGGTCTCTTTTCCGCTTTCCGCATCTTTTACATCCGCCCACTCCTGCCAGAACGACAGTGGCAGCGAGAAGTTATAATGCACACCTGAGATAATCTGCATCAGTGCGCTGTAGCGATTTTTCAGTCCCTGCCGATAGAGGGTTTTCATCTTGCCGATATTAGAGCTGCCATATTGCGCCAGCTCAATGCTATCAACATCTTCAACATAACCCGGCATACTGAACGGCCACATGCGTTCCTGACCTAACTCTCGCGCAGTGTGGCGATGTATATCACGCAGGAAGGCCAGTGACCGATCAATGCTTTGATCGACAGGTGTAATGAACTCCAGCAGCGTTTCGGCAAAATCGGTGGTAATCCAACTGTGCTTGAGCGCCGAACCCAGGGATTCAGGATGTCCGGTCGTAGCCAGGTGACCATTCGGATTGACGCGCAACGTCTCGCGTTCAATGCCACGGCCGATACCCTTTAACGCGTCGGGATGCGCTTCCAACCAGGAAAGCGCTTTTGATACGTCCGGGATCACATTAACCTCCCGCTGTGCGAATAATTTATTTTTGTTCAGCATAATGTTAACCGTAGCCTCGAATCTGTGCGAATCAATGCCACCATTGCATTGTTTGTAATGTGGCGGTCGCGATAACGATATAACGCAGCGTTTTACCGATGGCGAGGAACAGCACCGAGGGCAGCCAGGCAAAGCGCAACCAGCCTGCAAGCACGCAAAGCAGGTCGCCCACTACCGGCAGCCAGCTTAAAAGCAGCGCTGCAGGACCCAATCGATGTAACCACGTCATTGCTGTGTCATGCCATCGCCCCTGCCCTTTTGGCGGCATGAGGCGACCGAGAATAATGTTGGTCAGGCCACCCAGTGTGTTTCCCACTGATGCGGCCAATAACAATCCATAGATCGAACCCTTTTGGGCGATCAGCAAAGCAATCAGCACAGCCTCTGAACTTCCTGGAAGCAAGGTGGCACTCAGAAAACTACTGCCGAATAACGATCCATAGGTCAGAATTTCATTCACAGTAAACGGACATCAACCACATCCATGCCCGCGGCTCGCGCCGCCTGAACACCAAAGTCAGCATCTTCAAATACCACACAGCGTTCAGGTGCCACGCCCATTAACTCGGCGCAGCGTAAAAAGGTATCGGGTTGGGGTTTATGGCGCTGCACATCATCCGCGCCGACAACGGCATCAAACAGATGATAGACACCCAAGGCTTCAAGCAGGGCCTTTGCCAGGCTGTGTTCACTGCCAGTACCCACCGCCATGGGACGACGACCGTGATACGCTTTTACCACGTCCATTAACGGTAAAGGGCGTACATCATCCAGCAACATCGCCTTGAGCGCTTCGGTTTTCTCTGCGGCCAGCAAATGAGAGTCATGCTCAGCGTTGTTCTGCTCAAGAATGTACTGCGCCAGCTGCCAGGTGGGCGCGCCATTAAAACTCACCATTTTTTTCTCATCCATGGTGAAACCGTAACGGCTCAGCACCTGCTGCCAGGCTTTTCGATGTGTCGGCTCAGTATCCAGGATTGTGCCGTCCATATCGAAAATCAGGGCGTCATATTGGTCGTACATTGTCACTCCATCGAGCACCACAAAATGAGCCATTACTTTAGCGTAATGCGCTTAGGTTGTCGCCAGGTGTGCTTAACAGCAAATGCTTTGAAAGCATTAGCTATTTTTGTTTTCGGAAAAAGGTCAGGTAGCGATACCGGGGATAAATGGCGGTTATATAAGTGATTTTTGCGTGATGAAGAAAAATGGGAAGTAAATTCAGAAAGCGGGCGTTGATTGTTTCGAACAGGAGATGGTGCATCCAGGAGGATTCGAACCTCCGACCGCTCGGTTCGTAGCCGAGTACTCTATCCAGCTGAGCTATGGATGCATTGGGGTCTAACTGATGTTACGGATGAAACAGTTTGAGAATAGCATGAAGAAAACAGAATGGTGCATCCAGGAGGATTCGAACCTCCGACCGCTCGGTTCGTAGCCGAGTACTCTATCCAGCTGAGCTATGGATGCATTGAGAGATTTTCTTACGATGGACTTACTGCAATCAACCTGGGAATGATACGAAGAATGGTGCATCCAGGAGGATTCGAACCTCCGACCGCTCGGTTCGTAGCCGAGTACTCTATCCAGCTGAGCTATGGATGCATCGAGTTAATTCTTGTACAACGCAGGGTGCTGACAACTCACCATGAAAGGAACTGCTCGTTCACTCTTACTTCAGTTTTCCGAATGGTGCATCCAGGAGGATTCGAACCTCCGACCGCTCGGTTCGTAGCCGAGTACTCTATCCAGCTGAGCTATGGATGCATCGGAAATGGCGGTGAGGCGGGGATTCGAACCCCGGATGCAGCTTTTGACCGCATACTCCCTTAGCAGGGGAGCGCCTTCAGCCTCTCGGCCACCTCACCTTACGCGTTCTTCCGAACCGTGCTTCTGAACTTGTTTCTGCTCATCGGCACTGCGTGGCGCACATATTACTTTCCCGCACTTATAAGTCAAACAATTTTTCCCGACTTTTTCTGGATATCGTTCCGTTTGCACAAATGACGCGCAATTAGGATGTTTTGCCGACAAAAAGAGTGATTAATCAACAGCGAAAGCACGTTGCAGTTAACAAAATGGGAAGAAAGAAAATGAGGTTAAGGGCGGAAAAAATGAAGATGGGAGGATAAAAGCGGTAGCGCCTCGCAGGATGCGAGGCGCTGAATCCGTTAGTAACTCGTTTGCTGAGTTTTTTCGGCCTGGATACGCTGATAGATTTCTTCGCGATGCACCGAAACTTCTTTAGGCGCATTGACGCCAATACGGACCTGGTTACCTTTAACACCCAGCACCGTTACAGTCACCTCATCGCCAATCATGAGGGTTTCACCAACTCGACGAGTTAGAATAAGCATTCTTTGCTCCTTGAAAGATTAAAAGAGTCGGGCCTGTTCGGTCTCCCGGCCATATCCATCATATAACGCTGAACAATGTCTATGACAAATACACCATTGTGCATCGCCACGCCAATACATTCTGCTGATAGTTAGTTTAGCCGAAATACACTACATCAACCGGACTTTGTCATTATCGGGTGCACACCGCGTTAAAAAGCGCCAGAACACGGGGTTCTGGCGCTATTCACGATGCTGAATTTTAATTCGTTACAGTCGGTTACTCACCCACTCCGACACGCCAGCCAGTGCGCCAGCCAGTGCCTCAGGGTTTGTACCACCCGCCTGAGCCATATCAGGACGACCGCCACCTTTTCCGCCAACCTGAGCGGCCAGTTCGCCGACCAGCTCACCCGCTTTGACGCGGTCAGTCAGGTCTTTAGTCACCCCAGCAATCAGTGAAACCTTACCTTCAGCAACCGTTGCCAGCACAATGATGGCCGAGCCGAGCTGATTCTTCAGGTCATCCATCATGGTGCGAAGCATCTTCGGCTCAACGTTGTTAAGCTCGCTGACCAGCAGTTTGGTCCCCTTCACGTCCATCGCTTTACTGCTCAGCGAGGCACTCTCTTGCGCCGCTTGCTGATCGCGTAGCTGCTGCAGTTCTTTTTCCAGCGCGCGGACATGATCAACCAGGCCGCGCACTTTCTCATTCAGATTACTGCTGTTGGCTTTAACCACCTGAGCAATCTCAGATATCTGATCGCTCTGCGCATGCAGCTGAGCAATCGCGCCTTCACCCGTCAGCGCTTCAATACGACGCACACCTGCCGCCGTGCCGGATTCAGACTGAATGCGAAACAGGCCAATGTCGCCAGTGCGCGCTGCGTGCGTACCGCCGCACAGCTCAACGGAATATTCACCCATGCTCACCACGCGCACACGCTGTTCATACTTCTCACCGAACAACGCCGTTGCGCCGCGCGCTTTCGCTTCATCCAGATCCATTACTTCAGTCTGGATGAGTAAATTGCGACGAATCTGGGTATTAACGATATCTTCAACGGTGCGAATCTGCTCTGGCTTCATCGCTTCGGTATGAGAGAAGTCGAAGCGCAGGTATTTATCGTTGTTGAGTGAGCCTTTCTGACCGACATGATCGCCCAATACTTCACGTAACGCTTCATGCATCAGATGCGTTGCGGAGTGGTTGAGAATAATACGAGCACGGCGCTCTTCATCCACTTGTGCATTGAGGCGGTCACCCACACGTAGCTCACCGCTGTTGAGCTTACCGATATGACCAAAGGCTTTGCCATACTTCTGTGTATCCTGAACACTGAATTCAGCATTCTGCCCAGTCAGCACACCGGTATCGCCCACCTGGCCACCTGACTCGCCATAGAATGGTGTTTGATCCAGAATCACTACCGCTTCCTGGCCAGCCGCGATCTGCTCAACCTGCTGACCGCCAACGAACAGCGCCTGCACGGTGCCTTCAGCCTGCAGTTGGTCATAGCCTTTGAAGTCAGTGGCGGCATCAAAGCGAATCACACTGTTGTAGTCCGCGCCAAAACCACTGGCCTCACGCGCACGCTGGCGCTGCTGTTCCATGGCTGTTTCGAAGCCCGCTTCATCAATCTTCAGATTGCGCTCGCGGCAGACGTCAGCGGTCAAATCCGCCGGGAAACCGAAGGTGTCATACAGGCGGAAGACCGTTTCGCCATGCAGCGTATCACCTTGCAGATTGGCTAACTCTTCATCCAGTAAAGCCAGGCCGCGTTCCAGCGTTTTAGCGAACTGCTCTTCTTCATTTTTCAGGGCATTTTCAACATGCTTCTGCTGACGTTTCAGGTCTTCACCGGCATCACCCATGACATCGATCAATGGCGCAACCAGTTTGTAGAAGAAGGCTTCTTTAGCTCCCAACATATTGCCATGACGCACTGCACGACGAATGATACGGCGCAGCACGTAGCCACGGTTTTCATTCGACGGGATGACGCCATCAGCGATCAAGAATGCACAGGAACGGATGTGGTCAGCGATGACGCGCAACGATTTATTGTTGAGGTCAGTCGCACCGGTTACCTGAGCAACAGCCTTGATCAGCTTGGCAAACAGATCGATTTCATAGTTGGAGTTAACGTGCTGCAGCACCGCGGCGATGCGCTCCAGGCCCATACCGGTATCAACAGAAGGCTTCGGCAGAGGTTCCATGGTGCCGTCGGCCTGACGGTTGAACTGCATGAAGACGATGTTCCAGATCTCAATATAGCGATCGCCATCTTCTTCCGGGCTGCCCGGTGGGCCACCCCAGATATGGTCGCCATGATCGTAGAAAATTTCGGTGCACGGACCACAAGGGCCGGTATCACCCATCTGCCAGAAGTTATCAGACGCGTAGGCGCTGCCCTTGTTATCGCCGATGCGAATAATACGTTCGCGCGGCACACCGACATCGTTAGCCCAGATTTCGAAGGCTTCATCATCGGTTTCATAAACGGTGACCCACAGACGTTCTTTCGGCAGCTTGAACCACTGTTCACCCGTCAGCAGTTCCCAGGCATAAGCAATCGCTTCTTTCTTGAAGTAGTCGCCAAAGCTGAAGTTACCCAGCATTTCAAAGAAGGTGTGGTGACGAGCGGTGTAACCAACGTTCTCAAGATCGTTGTGCTTACCACCGGCGCGTACACAACGTTGAGACGTGGTTGCGCGTGCATAATCGCGTTTATCCTGACCGAGGAAAACGTCTTTAAACTGCACCATTCCCGCATTGGTAAACAGCAACGTTGGGTCGTTGTTCGGTACGAGGGAGCTGCTGGCTACAACCTGATGTCCCTTGCTATGAAAAAAGTCGAGAAACGCTTGACGGATCTCAGCAGTGCTCTTGCTCATATAATTCCTGGAATCACGCTAACGAACGTTCCCTTTCGCGGGCAAACCACATCTGCAGGTTTACCGCTGATTGAGGAACAAAAAGTGGGAATAAGATAAATTTTCTTCAGTGGGAAGTAAAATCCCATCGCCTTTCAGTCGTCAATATTTCTGAAAACTGCCTGAATATCTTCCATCATAAAGCCTTTAGACATTAAAAAGCGCTGTACTTTGCTTTTCTCAGCCCAGGTTTGCGGCAGAGGATCACCAAACTTACGCTTAGCCAAATCGGCCGCGCATTGGCTCCAGTCCACTTCAGTCTCCATCATCGCCTGATTGATCTCATCGCGGCTGATGCCCTTCTGCTGCAATTCCATACGCACGCACTGTGAGCCGTAACCTTTCCGTGCGCGACTTTGGATAAAGCGTTCGGTGAAGCGCTGATCGTTGAGCCAGCCACTCTCCTGGCACCAGTCGAGCACCTTTTCCAGCAGCTCATCCGGTATCGGCACATTTTCTTCTTGCTTCAGATAAGCCGCACGCTGAGAAGAGAGTTGCAGCTTACGCTTCAATTCGTCACGGCTGTGGTCACGCTGCGATAGCACACGCATGGCACGATCCAGCAAACGGGAAAATGTCGGCACCGAAGCCGTTGAAGGTGATGATGACATGAATTTGACCTTGTTCTGACTGTTGCGCAGGGTAAAGCAAGAAGACGATCTGGGGAAGTGTTGACGGGGAAAAGCAAACGGGAGCATCGCTGCTCCCGTGGTGGGTATCTTAGAAATCTTCGTTGGTTTCGCTAGCTTCTTCGTAGTCATCAGCAGAGATTTCTGCTGCACCCGCTCCAGCCGTTGCACCCGTCAGCAGCAGATCGCGTAACTTCTTATCGATCTCGTTAGCAATCGCTGGGTTCTCTTTCAGGAAGTTGGTCGAGTTCGCTTTACCTTGACCAATCTTTTCGCCGTTGTAGCTGTACCACGCACCGGCTTTCTCAACCAGTTTGTGTTTCACGCCGAGATCCACCAGCTCGCCAAAGGTGTTGATGCCTTCACCGTACATAATCTGGAATTCAGCCTGCTTAAATGGCGCAGCAATTTTGTTCTTCACCACTTTTACGCGGGTTTCGCTACCGACCACTTCATCGCCCTCTTTAATCGCACCGATACGGCGGATATCAAGACGAACAGAGGCATAGAATTTCAGCGCGTTACCACCGGTGGTGGTTTCTGGGTTACCAAACATCACACCAATTTTCATACGAATCTGGTTGATGAAGATCAGCAGCGTGTTGGACTGCTTCAGGTTACCCGCTAACTTACGCATCGCCTGGCTCATCATACGTGCGGCCAGACCCATGTGCGAATCACCGATTTCACCTTCGATTTCCGCTTTCGGCGTCAGTGCCGCAACGGAGTCCACGATGATCACATCAACGGCACCGGAGCGTGCTAACGCATCACAAATCTCCAGCGCTTGTTCACCGGTGTCCGGCTGCGAACACAGCAGATTGTCGATATCAACGCCGAGTTTTTTGGCATACACCGGATCAAGCGCATGTTCAGCATCGATAAAGGCACAGGTTTTACCTTTACGCTGTGCAGCGGCAATCACCTGCAGCGTCAGCGTAGTTTTACCGGAAGATTCTGGTCCGTAGATCTCAACGATACGCCCCATCGGCAAGCCACCAGCACCCAACGCGATATCCAGTGACAGTGAACCGGTTGAGATGGTTTCTACGTCCATTGAGCGGTCTTCACCCAGGCGCATGATCGAGCCTTTGCCAAATTGTTTCTCAATCTGGCCCAGCGCGGCAGCTAAAGCTTTCTGTTTGTTCTCGTCAATCGCCATTTCCACTCCTAATCATGCTGGGTAAGCCGACATCATTGTGTGCCTGCTCGTTCTGTTGCCGGTAATTATACTGTATGACCATACAGTATCAAGTTTAATTTGTCAGAAATTCATCAAGCAGTGTTTGCAGCGCCCAGCTGACGGATTGCCGACGCACCGCGTCACGGTCTCCGGCAAAGATCTGCCGCTGCGCCAGAACACGATCGCCAGGTCCGGCAATGGCAAACCACACTGTACCCACTGGCTTTTCTGCCGAACCACCATCTGGCCCCGCAATCCCGCTCACAGCAATGCCAAACTCGGCGCCGGCGGCATTGCAGGCACCTTGAGCCATCTCACGCACAGTTTGCTCACTGACCGCGCCATACTGCGCCAGAGTCGCTGCCTGCACGCCCACCATCTGCTGTTTGGCTTCGTTGCTGTAGGTCACGAAACCCCGCTCAAACCAGGCAGAGCTGCCACTGATATCGGTAAACACTTTGGCGATCCAGCCACCGGTGCAAGATTCCGCCGCGGTCACCGTTGCCTTGCGTTTCTTGAGCTGTTCACCAATACGCTGGCTGAGCTGCTGCAACTGTTGGTCGTTCATCGCCCTCTCCTGTTTTGGCGCTGCGCGTTAGCCATAAATGGTGCAACAGAGCGCCCTTTTCAACCTCTGTCGCACCAATTTGCGCAGCCGCTTCCAGCAATTTTAACGCGTTCTCACTGCCACCATAAATAAACGCGGGAAAGCCAGCAAAACCTGACCATTGCTGCGTGGGGGATAAGCCGGCATTAATGCCTGATGATAGTCATGCAGAAAATCCGCTTGTTGCTGTTCGGTCAATCCAGCGAGGAAAGGACGCAAGCCCGTGGCACGGAGCCAGGTAATGATGGCCTGCGCATCGGCCATCGGGTGATAGTACGTGGTACGCCAGATATCCACCTGACAGCCTGCATCACTCAGCAAGTCATAATACTGTTCCGTGCTCAGCAGGCGTTTGCGATCCGCGGCCTGTGGCGAGATATGTGCCTGCCAGCGTTCACTGGCCGCCACTTTACGCATCAAGCTGTGAGAGGCTTCTTCAAGATTGTCCGGCATCTGTATCGCCAGAGCGCCACCGATATCCAGCTGTTCAACCAAATGCGGCAGCAGCGTGTAGTGATCGGTTAACCACTGCAGCGAAGCATTCGCATAGATGACCTGCTGTGGCTGGCTCGCCTGCCAGGTACGAATATCCGCCTGCAGAAAAGTGCAGGCTGGTAACCGCTCTTGCGCTTGTTCCAGCATGGCTGCAGAGCTATCGATGCCTGTAATCACCGCGCCTGGCCACGCTTGCGCCAGCAGCTCAGTGCTGTTGCCGGGACCGCATCCGAGGTCAGTCGCGAAATGCACGTCGGTTAGTGGAATACGTTCTAAGAGTTCACGCGCAGGGCGCGTGCGTTCCGATTCAAATTGACGATACAGCTGTGGATTCCAGTCTTGCATGGCAACGCTCCTGTCTGGCTGAAGAGCATCACACTACCTGTTTTCTCAATCGCTAAGCGAAGAGAAAAGTGCGATATCTCACCTTTTTACCCTTTGTCACTGGTTAATGTCAGTCACGAGCACTAAGTTAAAACAATGTTTCATTTTTAAAAAACGAGGATCGCGTTATGGCTTCACAACCTGAATTAACCGGCGTCTGGTGTCCTTCAGTTACCCCTTTCGATCAAGATAATAAGCTCGACATTGATGCGCTGGGCCGCCACTTTGCGCGCCTGAACGCCTCGGGGATTGATACGCTGTTGCTGATGGGCAGTATCGGGGAGTTTGCTTCGCTGACCCAACAGGAACGGCTGATGCTGATTCGCGAAGCTCGTCAGCTTTCGCCACTGACCATGGTCGCGAATATCTCAAGTACCTGCGTTCCCGACATGTTGCAGCTCGCTGAAGCCGCCTGGCAAAACGGTTATGACGCCGTGATGGTTTTGCCGCCCTACTACTATGGGCAAACGCAGAAACAGCTGTTGAGTTACTTTAAAGCGCTGGATAAACAGCTAGGTGGAAAGTGGTTTGCCTACAACTTTCCGGCGCGCACCGGTTGCGATTTAACGCCGGCATTGGTAGCAGAATTAGCCGCTGAACTGCCGCAGTTTATCGGCATTAAAGACACCATGGATTGTCTTTCACATAATCGGGCCCTGATTGAAGAAACCAAAAAGGTTCGCCCTGATTTCACCGTGCTTTCAGGGTATGACGAATATCTTCTGCCTAATTTGCTGGCAGGCGGTGCCGGGGTGATTTCCGGCTTAAACAACATAGTGCCGGAGTTGTTTGCCGAGGCGATGCACGCATGGCGAGCGGGAGAGTTAGCGCAGTTGGCACAGATTCAACAGCGTATTGGTAAGCTGATGGCGATTTACACCATCGGCGATGACTTTGTCACGACCATCAAAACCGCAGTGGCGCGCAAATATGATTCTATGAGCAGTCATTCACGTAATTATGGCGGTGAACTCACGGTTGAGCAGTGCGCAGAGCTGGATCGTTTGCTGATGTGATCACAATAAGGGGCGGCCGGGCAGCCGTCCCGTTCTCAGTTCTTTTTAACAAACTCAGATTTGAGTTTCATCGGGCCAAAACCATCGATTTTGCAATCAATGTTGTGGTCGCCTTCAACCAGACGAATGCTTTTCACTTTAGTGCCAATCTTCAGGGTTGAAGAACTGCCTTTCACCTTGAGATCCTTAACCACGGTAACGCTGTCCCCATCAGCCAGCAGATTGCCATTGGCATCCCGCACCACCAAACCATCCGATGCTGCATCAGCACTCGGTGACCAGATATGGCCACAAGATGGGCAGTTCAGGTTCTCACCATCCTGCCAGGTATAATCAGCCTGACACACAGGGCAAGCAGGTAATGTTGTCATGAGCATTCCTCAGAAGTCGAAAGGCGGTGAAGATGGCACCGCAAAAGGGGCGCCATCTTATACCCTCACTCTTTATAAGGACAGCATTAAAGCATGTTGCCCTGACGCGCTTTCGCCACTGCCTGACCCAACTGCCATACCGCCATGGCATAGTGTGTGCTGTGGTTATAACGCGTGATGACATAGAAGTTAGGCAGGCCATACCAATATTGATAACTGGTGCCAAGATCAAGGCGCAGCAGACTCGCCTGGTTATTACCATCCAGCGATCCTTGCGGCGTCAGGCCGCTCGCCATCAGCGTATTCACCGGATAAAGCGTTTTAAACCCATTTTCCAGCGCAGGAGCCTGCCCGCTTGCCGGTACGGCAACATTCTGCCCTGCCCGCCAGCCGTGCTCTTTAAAGTAATTTGCTACGCTACCAATCGCATCCACAGGATCCCACAGGTTAATGTGGCCATCACCATTGAAGTCGACCGCATACTCTTTATAGGAAGACGGCATAAACTGACCGTACCCCATTGCACCCGCAAAGGAACCGCGCAGATCCAGCGGATCATCCTGTTCAGTGCGCGCCATTAGCAGGAAGGTTTCCAGTTCGCCGCTGAAGTAGGCCGCGCGACGAGGATAGCTAAAGGATAAGGTGGCCAGCGCATCCAGCAGACGTGTTTTGCCCATCACCCGACCCCAGCGTGTTTCCACGCCAATGATTCCGACAATGATCTCCGGCGGCACACCATAAACCTGCTGAGCGCGTTGCAGCGCGTCCTGATATTGATCCCAGAACGCCACACCATTTTGCACATTATCTGGCGTGATGAATTTATTACGGTAGCGGATCCAGGCGCCGTTTGGCCCCGTCGGAGGCGTGTAGCTTGGTGCTTGTTGATCCATCAGGCGCAGCACGTAATCAAGACGCTTCGCCTGGCCAATCACGGCGTGCAGTTGATCACGGTTAAAACCGTGTTTTGCCACCATTTGATCAATAAACTGCTCAGCCGCTGGATTCCCTGCGAAATCACCAAACATCGGCTGAACGGCGTGTGAAGGTTCCAGTAAAAAACCACCTTTTGGTGCAGGCACAACGGCGGTTTGCTGCTGGGTTGCAGGCTTACTGCTGCAGGCAGCAAGCAAGGCGATAAGTGGAAGAAAAGCAACCTTAAAACGCATTAGATATCCATAAGCCAGATGAAACCGGAAGCCAACATGGTAATCGTTCATCAAAGCGGGATACAGAGCAATATCTTAAATTTACGCCGCTATTCCCTGGTTTCAGTGGGTTGCAGCGAAAATTTGCGGAACAGCTCCACACTTTATCTTTATCGCCCAATTTTACTTTTTACTGCTTATCGCAATTTGTTAAGGTCGGCAGCCAGAATCCATTGCAGCCAGATGATGCGCGCAGGGCAAAATGTTAATATCTGCGCCTTGGTTATCCGTCTGTGAGATAACGCACCACACTGGCCTGCTCATATCGGGCAACCATGATTGAACGAGTGAATTTTGAGCGAAAACGAGATGAAAGGAGCAGCGCAAATGGACTTTACTGGCCACACGCCCATGATGCAGCAATACCTGCGCCTGAAGGCTGACCATCCCGAAATCCTGCTGTTTTATCGCATGGGCGATTTTTACGAGCTGTTCTACGACGACGCCAGGCGAGCCTCACAACTGCTGGAGATTTCACTCACGAAACGCGGCGCGTCAGCGGGTGAACCCATCCCGATGGCGGGCGTGCCCTATCATGCTGTTGAAGGTTATCTGGCAAAACTGGTCCAGCTCGGTGAATCCGTGGCGATCTGCGAACAGATTGGCGACCCGGCACTGAGCAAAGGACCGGTTGAGCGTAAAGTCGTGCGCATTGTGACGCCAGGCACCATCAGTGATGAAGCGCTGCTGCAGGAGCGTCAGGACAACTTACTGGCGGCCATCTTCCAGAGCCAGCGCGGGTTTGGTTATGCCACCCTCGATATCAGCTCGGGGCGTTTTCGCCTGAGCGAACCTGTCGACCAGGAGACCATGGCGGCAGAACTCCAGCGCACTAATCCTGCTGAACTGCTCTATCCCGAAGATTTCCAGGCCATGGCGCTGATCGATCAGCGTCGTGGTCTGCGCCGTCGTCCGCTATGGGAATATGAAATCGACACCGCACGCCAGCAATTAAACCTGCAATTCGGCACGCGTGATCTTAGCGGCTTTGGTGTTGAACAGGCTCATCTGGCGCTACGCGCTGCGGGTTGTCTGCTTCAATATGTTAAGGATACCCAACGCACCTCCCTGCCACATATTCGCTCGTTAAGTATGGAGCGCCAGCAGGACAGCGTAATCATGGATGCAGCCACTCGCCGCAACCTGGAAATCACGCAAAACCTGGCCGGGGGCACCGAAAATACCCTGGCGGCAGTGTTGGATAAAACCGTTACCCCGATGGGCAGCCGTATGCTGAAGCGCTGGCTGCATATGCCGCTGCGCGATGTCACCACCATCAGTCGTCGCCAGGAATCGATTGCCGAACTGCAATCTCTGAGTGAAGCATTACAGCCGGTACTGCGCCAGGTGGGCGATTTGGAACGCATCCTGGCGCGTCTGGCACTGCGCACCGCGCGCCCGCGTGATTTAGCTCGCATGCGGCATGCATTCCAGCAGCTGCCGGAGTTGAACCAGCAGCTGGAAGGTGTCGAGGCGACTCAGCTTGTCAATCTGCGTTCGCAGATGGGTGAATTTACTGAATTGCGCGAGCTGCTGGAACTAGCCGTCATTGAATCCCCTCCCGTGCTGGTGCGTGACGGGGGTGTGATTGCGCCCGGCTATAACGCTGAATTAGATGAATGGCGTGCGCTGGCCGACGGTGCCACTGATTATCTCGACCGCCTGGAAATTCGCGAACGAGAGAAGCTAGGGCTGGATACTTTAAAGGTGGGTTTTAACGCAATTCATGGTTACTACATTCAGGTCAGCCGCGGCCAAAGCCACCTGGTGCCGATTCACTATGTCCGCCGCCAGACCCTGAAGAACGCCGAGCGCTACATCATTCCTGAATTGAAAGAGTATGAAGACAAAGTACTGACCTCAAAAGGCAAAGCGCTGGCGCTGGAAAAAGGCCTGTACGAAGCGTTACTCGATCAGTTGCTGCCACATCTTGAAGCACTGCAGATCAGTGCCGCGGCGCTGGCTGAACTGGATGTGTTGGCTAACCTGGCAGAACGCGCCTGGACACTGAATTACTGCCGCCCGGTACTGCAGGAAAAAGCCGGTATCCGCATCACCGCGGGTCGCCACCCTGTCGTGGAGCAGGTTCTGAAAGAGCCGTTTATTGCTAACCCGCTATCGCTGTCAAATCAACGCCGCATGTTGATCATCACCGGTCCGAATATGGGCGGTAAGAGTACTTACATGCGTCAGACTGCATTGATCGCGCTGATGGCGTGGATTGGCAGCTATGTGCCAGCCGAAGAAACCATAATGGGCCCTATCGATCGTATCTTTACTCGTGTCGGTGCGGCTGATGACCTGGCTTCTGGGCGTTCAACTTTTATGGTTGAGATGACGGAAACGGCCAATATCCTGCATAACGCCACGGAGAACAGCCTGGTGTTGATGGATGAAATCGGTCGCGGCACATCGACCTACGATGGGCTGTCGCTGGCATGGGCTTGTGCGGAGAGCCTGGCAAACCGCATCAAAGCGATGACACTGTTTGCCACCCACTACTTCGAACTTACGACCCTGCCGGAAAAAATGGAAGGCGTAGTGAATGTGCATCTTGATGCCATGGAGCATGGCGATACCATTGCATTTATGCACAGCGTACAAGATGGTGCAGCCAGCAAAAGCTATGGTTTAGCAGTTGCTGCATTAGCGGGTGTGCCGAAAGACGTGATCAAACGTGCGCGCAACAAGTTGAAAGAGCTGGAAGCGCTCTCCGGCAGTTCTGCGGCATCCACTGTAGAAGGTTCGCAAATGCAGCTGCTGGTGGCAGAAACATCGCCAGCCGTAGACGCACTGGAAGCGTTGGACCCTGATAGTCTTACGCCAAAACAGGCGCTGGAGTGGATTTACCGCCTTAAAACATTGGTCTAGTTCAATTTTAATGAGCGGCGGGTAATGACGCCGCTCATTAGCGTAACGGCCTGATAACGCACATAAAAAAACGGTGACCCAAGGGTCACCGTTTTTTATTGCCGGTTACGGCTTATTCGCGAAACAGTGCTTCAATGTTGAGGCCCTGAGTCTGCAGGATTTCACGCAGACGGCGCAGACCTTCAACCTGAATCTGACGGACGCGCTCACGGGTCAACCCGATCTCACGGCCCACATCTTCCAGCGTTGCCGCTTCATAGCCTAACAGGCCGAAACGACGCGCCAGCACTTCACGCTGCTTGGCATTCAATTCAAACAACCACTTAACGATGCTTTGTTTCATATCATCGTCCTGCGTGGTGTCTTCCGGGCCGTTGTCTTTTTCATCGGCCAGGATATCCAGCAGCGCTTTTTCGGAATCTCCACCCAGCGGTGTGTCAACCGAGGTAATACGCTCGTTGAGACGCAGCATACGGCTTACATCATCAACCGGCTTGTCTAACTGCTCGGCAATCTCTTCAGCACTCGGCTCATGGTCAAGCTTATGCGAAAGTTCGCGCGCGGTACGCAGATAAACATTCAACTCTTTAACGATGTGGATCGGCAGACGAATAGTACGGGTTTGATTCATGATCGCCCGTTCAATAGTCTGACGAATCCACCAGGTGGCATAGGTTGAGAAACGGAACCCACGTTCTGGGTCAAACTTCTCCACGGCACGAATCAGGCCGAGATTACCCTCTTCAATCAGATCCAGCAGTGCCAGACCACGATTGCTATAACGACGGGCAATTTTCACCACCAGGCGTAAATTACTTTCAATCATGCGGCGGCGAGAAGGAATGTCACCACGTAGTGCACGACGAGCGAAGAACACTTCTTCTTCTGCTGTCAGTAGTGGAGAGTAACCGATCTCACCAAGGTAAAGCTGCGTCGCATCCAAAACGCGTTGCGTCGCACCCTGTGACAACAGCTCTTCTTCAGCTACTTCGTTATCACCAGGTTCGTTCTCAACGAGAGCCTTCTCATCAAAAACCTCAGCTCCGTTCTCCTCGAATTCCGCATCTTCATGTAACTCGTTAACTTTCAGCGTATTCTGGTTCATAAGCGGCTCCTACCCGTGATCCAAGGGCAGAACACCTAAGGTTCTGCCGGATTATCGCTGCGGTAAATAACGCAACGGGTTTACGGATTTCCCCTTGTAACGAATTTCAAAATGTAATCTTACCGAACTGGTTCCGGTACTACCCATGGTAGCGATTTTTTGCCCCGCCTTAACTTCCTGTTGTTCCCGGACCAGCATGGAATCGTTATGGGCGTAAGCACTCAGATAATCATCATTGTGTTTGATGATGATTAAATTACCGTACCCACGGAGCGCGTTGCCTGCGTATACCACCCTTCCTGAAGCAGTGGCGACAACAGGTTGTCCACGCGAACCGGCGATATCGATCCCTTTGTTTCCGCCTTCCGCAGCGGAGAAGTTATCGATGATCTTCCCATCAGTCGGCCAACGCCAGCTTCCCACTGGGGTTGTGCTGTTAGTCGTGCTGCTGACTGTAGGTGGTGCGGTAACCGGAGCTGTGGTCGTTGCCACATTATTTGCCCCTTTCGACGGCAGCATTTTACCGCCTGTCGAACCCGAATCATCAGAATACGTAATAACAGGTTGCTGTGCAACAGGGGCCGATTTAATTTGCGTTTGGTTGGATGCCACCGGCACGCCGCCCTGTGTCGCATCCGCTGCGGTTATCGCATTGCCACCGGTGATGGTCTGGCCATTACCGTTGCCAACCTGCAGGACTTGCCCCGCTTCCAGGCCATACGGGGCCGGGACGTTATTGCGTTGCGCCAGATCGCGGAAGTCATTGCCGGTAATCCAGGCAATGTAGAACAGGGTATCTCCACGTTTAACGGTGTAAGTCTCACCACCGTAACTACCTTTAGGAATATTCCCATAATTACGGTTGTACACGATACGACCATTTTGCGTGACAACATTATTATTGCCACTAACCATTCCCCCGGAGGGTGCAGCTGATGGTGTACCGCCGCTTAACATTCCGCCGTGTGGCATAGCTGGTACGGTACTGTTCTGCGATGAGAGCATGCCACCGCTGCTCGGTGAGGAGGTCATGCCGCCGCCAGAGGACATCATACCGCTGTCGCCACCGCCGCCAATCTGGCTAATCGGAGCCTGCGTGTTGTCGCCTGAGCTACAACCCGCCAGCCAAAAACCTACCAGTGAAAGTGCCGCCAAACGGCGTAATTGAAATACTGTGCTTCCCGTGCTCATTGATCCCCCGTTATGGCAATCCTGGATGTAACTGTGTCGTGGTTGTGACCGCATTATTCACTGCGCAACAGGCGGAATACGGTCTTTCACATTGATTAACAAGGATAGTAACAATATCAACTGCGCCATGCCATGTAACAGTTGTGAAGATTTACGTAGCAATGGCTCAGGCCAGATCGCCCTGAACTAACGGCACAAAGCGGACGGGTTCGATGATTTCTTCAATTAATTCACCACCCTGACGACGCAAACGCTTTAAAACCTGCTGATCTTCGCCGACTGGCAGCACCATTTTGCCACCCTCACCTAATTGCGCTATCAGCGCAGTCGGAATTTCAGGGGGTGCAGCGGTGACAATGATGGCATCAAACGGGCCACGTGCGGCCCAACCTTGCCAACCGTCACCATGACGAGTCGAAATATTGTGCAGGTCGAGTTGCTTAAGGCGACGCTTAGCCTGCCATTGCAACCCTTTAATGCGTTCAACGGAATAAACGTGATTGACCAGATGGGCCAGAATAGCGGTCTGATAGCCTGAACCGGTGCCGATTTCCAGCACGCGCGATTCCGGGTTCAGTTCAAGTAACGCGGTCATCCGCGCTACCATGTAGGGCTGTGAAATCGTCTGCCCACTGCCAATCGGCAGCGCAACGTTTTCCCAGGCTTTATGCTCAAACGCCTCATCGATAAAGCGTTCACGCGGGACATCAGCGATGGCTTTTAACAGGTGCTCATCGTGAATGCCCTGCGCACGCAGTTGCTCTAACAGCGTTTCGATGCGCCGGTTCACCATGCGAGATTTACCTCAGCCTCGATCAACCAGTCGCTTAATACTTCCTGCGCCGCATGTGCCGTAAGATCGACATGCAATGCCGTCAGCGACACGTAACCTGCATCTACCGCAGCGAAATCGGTGTCGGGGCCCGCATCCAGTTTGTCCCCCGGCGGGCCAATCCAGTACAGGGTATGGCCGCGCGGATCTTCCGTGCAAATCACCTGATCGGCCGGATGGCGGCTGCCACAACGCGTCACACGGAAACCTTTGATTTCCGCTAGCGGTAGATCAGGCACATTGATGTTCAGGATACGCCCGGTGCGCAGCGGTGCGCGGGACAACGCACGCAGCAGCGTGCAGGTCACCGCCGCCGCGGTGGCATAGTGTTGATGACCGTTGAGTGAAACCGCCAGCGCAGGCAGTCCAAGATGACGCCCTTCCATCGCAGCGGCCACGGTGCCAGAGTAAATCACGTCATCACCCAGATTCGGGCCAGCGTTGATGCCTGAAACCACAATGTCCGGACGCGGTTGCATCAGTTTGTTAACCCCAAGAAACACGCAATCCGTTGGCGTGCCCATCTGTACAGCGATGTCACCATTCTCATGGGTAAAAGTCCGCAGCGGGGTTTCTAACGTCAGAGAATTTGATGCGCCACTTCGATTGCGATCGGGCGCGACAACCTGCACCTCCGCAAACTCACGCAGTGCGCGAGCCAGCGTCTGAATGCCGGGGGCATGAATTCCATCGTCGTTGCTGAGCAATATCCGCATCTGTTCCTGACCTTTGTTCATTCAACGGGCCCTCAACTCGCCAGGCATCCGCTGTTGGGGTGCCGCACAAACAAGATTTGGCGAGACGAAGATGTTTGCATTCTAGCGGTGAGGCGCGGGAAGTGGTAGGCGTAAATCACGGAACTTCCGGCGTTTGCCGCAACATTAGGCAGCCGGAGCAGATATTTACCCGGCGTTGAGGCCGGGTAAAGTGGGGTTATTCATCGCTGATAGGCGCAGCGGCACCGTTACTCAGCAGTTCGCGCACCACGCTGGTGGCGAAACTCCCGGCTGGCAGCCAGAACTGCATCTCCAGCGTGACGTCATCCCACCAGTTCCAGCGCAGATC
This sequence comes from Pantoea sp. ME81, assembly GCF_903970985.1. Taxonomy (NCBI): domain Bacteria; kingdom Pseudomonadati; phylum Pseudomonadota; class Gammaproteobacteria; order Enterobacterales; family Erwiniaceae; genus Pantoea; species Pantoea sp. ME81. The sequence goes on from NZ_CAJCKS010000001.1 coordinate 36,875, forward strand.
TTTTGGCACCACCAGCATGGCGCGGCGTGCCGCATCAACGCGCTCACGCTCCAGCAGCGCCAGCAAATCCGCAGCCGGTGCCAGATTAGCCTGCTCAAAGGCCAGCGCGTCACCCTGGGTGCCCAGATCACCTCGCCCGGCAAGCGGCGCGGTGATGCGCAGTTCATGATGATTCACACGCTGCTGCAATTCCGCCAGCTCTTCCGCCTGCGCCACAAACCAACTGCCGCGACCGGCCAGCTGCAGTGCATCACCCGCTTGTACCTGATCCAACACGCCATCACGCTGCAAACGCGCACTGGTGACCTGATTAAACAGTTGGCTGCGCGCAGCAGACAGCAAAATACCTTTCATGCTGCGATCGCGCGGGCGGAACTTATCTTCTGCCCACAATTTTGCCTGCGTCAGGTTATTGCCGCCGCGGCCAAAGCGTTGTTCACCAAAGTAGTTAGGCACGCCGTTTTGCTGGATTTGCTGCAAGCGCGCTTCCACTTCTGCGCGATCCGAAATCTGACGCACAACCAAACGGAACGCATTACCTGCTAGCGCGCCAGTGCGCAATTTGCGCTTATGGCGGATCACCTGCAGAATTTCCACGCCTTCCAGCTGGAAACCGGCCAAATTCGGCATCGCGTTACCCGGCACGCGGAAACACAGCGTCTGCTCAGTCACCGCATGGCGGTCTTTCATCCCGGCATAGCTCATATCACGTTGATGCACGCCGAGGAATTTCGCGATAGCTTCGGCGACAAAGCGTGTATTGCAGCCTATCTTGCGGATGCGCACCAGCACCTGCTCGCCTTCGCCATCATAGGGATAGCCGAGGTCTTCAATTACCACGAAATCTTCGGGATTGGCCTTGATCACGCCGGTGGCGCTCGGAACGCCGTGCAGGTAAAGCAGTTCACTCATACTTAATCGGCCTTCACCAGCAGCGCCACGGCTTCACAGGCAATGCCTTCGCCACGGCCGGTAAAGCCAAGCTTCTCAGTCGTGGTCGCTTTGACGTTGACATCATCCATATGGCAACCGAGATCTTCAGCGATGTTGACGCGCATCTGCGGCACATGCGGCAGCATTTTCGGCGCTTGCGCGATGATGGTCACGTCGACATTACCAATGCGATAACCTTTCTGCTGAATACGACGCCAGGCTTCACGCAGCAAGCCACGGCTGTCCGCCCCTTTGAAGGCGGGATCGGTGTCCGGGAATAGCTTGCCGATATCGCCCATCGCCATCGCGCCGAGCAGCGCATCCGTTAATGCATGCAGTGCCACATCGCCATCTGAATGGGCAATAAAACCGTGTTCGAAGGGAATACGCACCCCGCCAATCACTAACGGACCTTCGCCGCCAAAAGCGTGAACGTCAAAACCGTGACCGATACGCATCATGCGCTCTCCTTTAACTGAATCTGGGTGAGATAGAAGGCCGCCAGCGCCAGGTCTTCTGGCCGCGTCACCTTAATGTTGTCGCTGCGTCCGCTGACGAGCTCTGGATGATAGCCGCAGTATTCCAGCGCCGACGCTTCATCGGTAATGGTAGCGCCTTCATGGAGTGCACGCGTTAAACACGCCGTCAGCAGTTGATGCGGGAAAAATTGTGGCGTGAGTGCGTGCCAGAGATCTTCGCGTTCAACGGTATGCGCAATCGCCGTTTTGCGAGGTTCAGCACGCTTCATGGTGTCACGCACCGGTGCCGCCAGAATCGCACCCACTTTGCTGTGCTCACGAACTGCCAGCAGGCGTGCCAGATCATCCGGGTGCAAGCATGGCCGCGCGGCATCGTGCACCAGTACCCATTCGCTATGCTTAATCGCCTGCAAACCTGCCAGCACCGACTCAGCACGCGTGTCGCCACCTGTCACGCGCAGTACGCGTGAATCCTGCGCCAGTGGCAGCGAATCAAACCAGCCATCATCAGGACTGATGGGCACGATCACTTGTTTAACGGCTGGATGAGCCAGCAAGCGCGCAACGCTGTGTTCAAGAAGGGTAAATTGACCAATGGTCAGATACTGTTTTGGGCAGGCAGCCTGCATACGGCTGCCCACGCCTGCGGCAGGCACCACGGCAATCACATCCGCAAGGGAAGAGAGGTTGTTCATGGTTTATCGTTGTTGATTTTGCGCAGCTTGTTGCGCGTTACGTTTATTCTGGTCTGGCACCAGACGATAGAAAGTCTCACCGGGCTTAATCATACCCAGTTCATTACGTGCACGTTCCTCAATTGCTTCTGAACCGCCATTGAGGTCATCAATTTCGGCAAACAACTGATCGTTACGTGCTTTGAGTTTGGCGTTATTCGCCTGTTGCGACGCGACGTCTTCATTGACGCGCGTATAGTCATGAATACCGTTCTTACCCAGCCACAAGGAATATTGGAGCCATCCCAGCAGCACGAGCAACAGTAACGTCAGTTTTCCCATCCCCGCCCCCTGAAAAACGGCCTAATCATCCCATAACTTCGCACAGGACTCCACAGCGACAGCGAAAATGCCAGCAGCAGACGATTGTCTGTACAAAAAACGGCAAGGCTAAAAGCGGGACGGCAGGTAAAGTTTTGTAACCTGCCGATGCGTTTGCACATCAGGATCGGACTACCAACCCGAGAGAAATGAGAACAGCAACCAGAACAGGCACACCACCACGATGGCGGTGATCACCCCACTCCAGAACAGGCGTCCGCGAATCATTAAGCTCAGTACGATACCAATCAGCACCGATACCGGTAGCAGCGCCAAAAAGAACGGCCAGGTGTAGAGGAAGAAGAATAGCGTGTTGGAACCGTAGAGCATGAACGGAATCGCCAGCGCGCACCAGTACGAGAGAAAGCCAATCACGCCGCCCGGCAGTGATGAGCGGGACTCATCCGGGGTGCGTTCATCTTTGCGTGCCAGCATGGGGGTAACGTTCTGCATAGAGATCCTGTTGACGCTAAAAAGCGGCAAACCAATCGAGATTTGCCGCTGTCGGTTCAGGATCTGATGATATCGCGGTGACGCAGGAGGTCTAACAATTGGGCGGTCAAGTTTGTAACTAATTGTTCGCCATCAAGATGGATTTCAGGCGCGTCTGGCGCCTCATAAACGCTGTCGATACCGGTAAAATTACGCAGCTCACCGGCGCGCGCTTTTTTATACAAACCTTTGGGGTCACGCGCTTCACACACGGCCAGCGGCGTATCGACAAACACTTCGACAAATTGCCCGGCGCCGAGCAAATCACGCACCATCTGACGCTCCGTGCGATGCGGCGAAATAAAGGCAGTTAATACCACTAAACCGGCATCCACCATCAGTTTCGCCACTTCTCCCACGCGCCGGATGTTCTCTTTGCGATCGTCATCGCTGAAGCCGAGGTCACGGCACAGGCCGTGACGCACGTTATCGCCATCCAGCAGATAGGTGCTGACGCCCGCGCGATGCAGCGCCTGCTCCAGCGCACCGGCCACCGTGGATTTACCCGAGCCTGATAGCCCGGTAAACCACAGCACCACGCCCTGATGGCCGTGCTGCTGTTCCCGCTCTTCACGCGTTACCGGATGATCGTGCCACACCACGTTTTCGTCGTGTTGGGCCATTACTTGCCACCCAGCAGATCGCGTGCATTCCAGTGTGGGAAGTGACGACGCACCAGCGCATTCAACTCCAGCTCGAATTCACTGAACTGGCCAGCCTGCCCACGCACATCACTCAGCGGCTGATTGATCATCCCCGCACCGACCGTGACATTGCTCAGGCGATCGATAAAGATCATGCCGCCTGTGACCGGGTTCTGGCGATAGGCATCCAGTACCATCGGCTCATCAAACGTGATCTCGACTAAGCCGATGCCGTTCAGCGGCAGACTTTCCACCGCACGTTTCTCCAGCGTGTTGATCTCCACCTGATGAATGATCTTTTCCACGCGGCCACGCGCTTTCTTACCGGCGATCTTCACTTCATAGCTCTGACCCGGCTGCAGCGGCTGTTCTGCCATCCACACCACGTCAACAGTGGCAGACTGCACCGCCTGCAACTCTGCAGCCGCATCCACCAGCAGATCGCCACGGCTGATGTCGATCTCATCTTTCAGCACTAGCGTAATCGCTTCACCCGCTGCTGCTTCCTGCAGATCGCCATCGAAAGTGACGATACGTGAAACCGAAGACTCGACGCCTGAAGGCAACACTTTCACGCGCTGTCCGACCTGCACCGTACCGGAGGCCAGCGTACCAGCATAACCACGGAAATCGAGATTTGGACGGTTCACATACTGCACCGGGAAACGCATTGGCTGATGATCCACCACGCGGTTCAGCTCCACGGTCTCCAGCACGTCAAGCAGGGTTGGGCCGCTGTACCATGGCATGGTCACACTTGGCGTCGCCACGTTATCGCCTTCCAGCGCAGACATAGGCACAAAGCGAATATCCAGATCTTCAGGGAGCTGGCCAGCAAAATCGAGGTAAGACTGTTTGATCTGTTCAAACGTCTCCTGTTTATACTCCACCAAATCCATCTTGTTGATGGCGACCACCAGGTGTTTGATACCCAGCAGCGTAGAGATAAAGCTGTGACGACGCGTCTGATCCAGCACGCCTTTACGCGCATCGATCAGCAGAATCGCCAGATCACAAGTGGATGCGCCGGTCGCCATGTTGCGGGTGTACTGCTCGTGTCCCGGCGTGTCGGCGATGATAAATTTGCGCTTCTCGGTGGAGAAGTAGCGATATGCCACGTCGATGGTGATGCCCTGCTCACGCTCGGCCTGCAAGCCATCCACCAGCAGCGCCAGATCGAGTTTCTCGCCCTGGGTGCCATGACGCTTGCTGTCGTTGTGCAGCGAAGAGAGCTGATCTTCATAAATCTGACGGGTATCGTGCAGCAGGCGACCAATCAGCGTACTTTTGCCGTCGTCGACGCTACCGCAGGTCAGGAAACGCAGCAGGCTTTTGTGTTGTTGCGCGGTCAGCCAGGCTTCTACGCCGCCCTGATCGGCAATCTGTTGTGCAATTACGGTATTCATCTGCGTCTCCTTAGAAATAACCCTGACGTTTCTTCATTTCCATCGAACCGGCCTGGTCGCGGTCAATCACACGGCCCTGGCGTTCACTGGTGGTGGAGACCAGCATCTCTTCAATAATTTCCGGCAGCGTTTGCGCTTCGGATTCCACCGCACCGGTCAGCGGCCAGCAGCCGAGGGTACGGAAACGCACCATGCGCTGTTTGATCACTTCGCCAGGCTGCAGATCAATGCGATCGTCATCAATCATCATCAGCATGCCATCACGCTCCAGCACCGGACGCGGTGCCGCAAGGTATAGCGGAACGATCTCGATGTTTTCCAGGAAGATGTACTGCCAGATATCCAGCTCGGTCCAGTTGGAGAGCGGGAACACGCGGATGCTTTCGCCTTTGTTGATCTGGCCGTTGTAGTTATGCCAAAGCTCTGGACGCTGATTTTTCGGATCCCAACGATGGAAACGGTCACGGAACGAGTAAATACGCTCTTTGGCGCGTGACTTCTCTTCGTCACGACGCGCACCACCGAAAGCGGCATCAAACCCGTACTTATTCAGCGCCTGCTTCAGGCCCTCGGTTTTCATGATGTCGGTGTGTTTGGCGCTACCGTGGACAAACGGATTGATGCCCATCGCCACGCCTTCCGGGTTGCGGTGAACCAGCAGTTCCGCGCCCATGTTTTTCACGGTGCGATCGCGAAACTCATACATCTCACGGAATTTCCAGCCGGTATCAACGTGCAGCAGCGGAAATGGCAGCGTGCCAGGATAGAAGGCCTTACGCGCCAGATGCAGCATTACCGAGGAGTCTTTACCGATGGAGTACATCATCACCGGATTGCTGAACTCGGCCGCCACCTCGCGGATGATATGGATACTCTCTGCCTCCAGCTGGCGCAGATGAGTAAGACGATTTTGGTCCATAATTTTTCCTCAAGCCAAATTGACAACGGCGGACTCACGAGCCCCCTGCTGTGCCGAATGTTGGAACCAGGCTAATTGCCCGTGCAAATTCACCACTTCCCCCACCACAATCAGGGCCGGTGTGGGCGCGGCAACCGCCAGCGCCTCAAGCTGATCTAAGGTACCGGTCAGCACTTGTTGATTCTGACGCGTGCCGCAGCCAATGACGGCTACCGGCGTTGATGCCGCGCGTCCATGTTTGATAAGGCCCGCCGCAATTTCTGCCGCTTTCAACGTGCCCATATAAATCGCTAAGGTCTGACGCGCACGCGCCAGCGTCGGCCAGTCAATGCCCTCGCTATCACTGCGTAAGTGGCCGGTGACAAACAGCACGCTCTGCGCGTGATCGCGATGGGTTAACGGAATCCCGGCATAAGCAGTGGCTCCCGCTGCCGCAGTAATGCCCGGCACCACCTGGAAAGGAATGCCCGCCGCTTTCGCCGCCTGCAGCTCTTCGCCGCCGCGACCAAAGATGAACGGATCGCCGCCTTTCAAACGCACCACGCGCTTGCCCTGCTGCGCCAGCTCAACCAGCATCGCATTGGTCTCTTCCTGGGATACGGAGTGTGCTCCAGCACGCTTGCCGACGCAGATGCGGTCAGCATCACGGCGCACCAGCTCCAGCACTTCGTCACTCACCAGATGGTCATACAGCACCACATCCGCCAGCTGCATCACCTGCAGGCCGCGCAGCGTCAGTAAACCGCTGTCACCCGGACCGGCACCCACCAGCGTGATTTCACCCTGATTGTCGCTGTCATTCTCTAACTCGCGATCCAGTGTGCGTTCTGCTTCGTTGACGTTACCGGCCGACATCTGGCTGGCGAACAAACCGTTAAATGCCCGCTCCCAAAAACGACGACGTTCCGACATGCTGTGATAGCGCTGTTTAACTTTGTCACGCCACTGTCCTGCCACTTCAGCCATCTGACCGAGATTAGCAGGTAACAGCGACTCAATTTTTTCACGTAGTAAGCGGGCCAGCACTGGCGCCGTACCACTAGAGGAGATCGCCACCACCAACGGGGAGCGATCGACAATAGAGGGGAAGATAAAACTGCACTTGGGCTGATCGTCGACAACGTTGACCAGCTTGTGGCGGGCATTGGCGGCGTCAAAGACTTGCGCATTGAGCGCGTTATCGTCAGTGGCAGCGATGACTAAAAAGACGCCATCCAGCTGAACCGGATCGAAGTGATGTGCAATCCACTCGATGGCGTCGATTTCCAGCAGCGCCTGCAACTCATGGCCAAGGTCGCGCGCCGCTACCCGCACGCGCGCACCGGCACGTCGCAGCAGTTCGATTTTACGCGCCGCGATTTCACCACCGCCAACAACCAGCACTGGACGGTTTTTGAGATCGGCAAAGAGAGGCAGATAATCCACGTTAACCTTGTTAGTTTTACAATAAGTTAACGCGACTATACTTTCCCACCTTCTGGCAGATGAAATTACGAATTGGCATTAGTAGTTACCGAATGGAATAACGCCCCAGGATTGCTGATAACAATTTGTGCTTAACAGATGATATTGCTGGTGTTTCGGAGCAATTCAAATTGTGCAATCGCGGTCACAGTTTCATACTAATCCAGAATTTTTTTAGCCTGACGGGATGTCACAAAAGGACCTTAACTATGTTTGCCACCCTCCGCCGCACCGTGCTGGCTGCACTGATCGCGGGCGGTTTGCCTCTCTTTGCCCAAGCCGCAACCTATGCGCCGGGGCATTTTGCCGAACAGCAGCTGCGCCATATCGCCACCTATTTCCCTGGCCGTATGAGCGGCAGCCCTGCTGAGCTGATGACGGCCGATTATCTGCAACAGCAATTCACCGAGCTGGGTTACAAGAGTAATACCCGCCAGTTCAATACCAGCTACAACTGGTTAGAGCGCAAGGGTGAAACCCGCGCACGTAAAGTCTCCGCCACGTCGGTGATCGCCGCGCGCAGCGGTGCGGTGCCGCAAGAGATCCTGATCGTCACGCATCTCGACACCTGGACGCCACTCAGCCGTCATGAAGCGGATAACAATCTGTGCGGCCTGCGTTTACAAGGTGTGGACGACAATGCGTCCGGTCTGGGTGTGATGCTGGAACTGGCGCAACAGCTGAGTAAAACCCCACTGCATTATGGCGTGCGCTTTGTCGCGCTTAGCGCTGGTGAAGCCGGGCTGCACGGGATGGATGACTACCTGTCGCGGATGAGTGCGCAGGAGAAAAAGAACACGCTGCTGGTGATTGATCTCAACAGTCTGATCGTCGGCGATCACCTCTATTTTAACAGTGGCGCCAATACGCCCTCAGCGGTACGCAAGCAGACCAGCGCGCGCGCCGTGCAGCTCGCGCATCGCTACGGTATTTCCGCCGCCAGCCACACGCTGACAGCCCGTGACTATCCGGGCGTGAATCCGTTTGATAAAGCCGGCATGCCGCTGCTGGATGTCACCGCCGCCAACTGGGCGCTGGGTAATAAAGATGGACAGCAGCAACGGGCGCACAGCAGCCACTTCCCGGAGGGCAACGTACGCCACCAGACGGACCGCGATAACCTCAATTATCTGGATCGCTGGCTACCGGGCCGGATTACGCAACGCACGCGTGATAGCGTGAAGATCTTACTGCCGCTGGTCACTGAGCTGGCTAACCCAACAACTTGAGGATTTGCGATGTACGTGGTGTATCTCAACTATTTCCGTCCGGCAGAAGAAGCCGACGCGCTGCTGGCGCCACACATGGAGTGGCTGGATCGTTACTTTGACAGTGGTGACTTCATTGCCGCAGGCCGTAAAGATCCGCGCACCGGCGGCATGGTGCTGGTGAAAGAGATGGATCGCGCCCGTTTGGATACTATCCTCGCGGAAGATCCTTTTGTCGCGGTGGCGCATTATGACGTGACCAAAGTGAACGTGACGCGTGCAGCGGAGGCGTTTGAAGGGTTAAAAGGGATTTAAAGGACAATTGGGTCGCGGCACGATTTATCGTGCACCTGCCAGCGTTAGAGGCGCTGCAGGGAGGCGCGATAGATCACGCCGCAACCCTTTTATTGATGCATCAACCTTCGTGCAATCCACACTCGCGCTTCAGGCCAAAGAAGCGTGTCTCTTCTTCTGCCATGCCCGGTTCCCACTTTTGGGTGGTGTGCGTATCGCCCACTGACAAATAGCCTTCATCCCACAGCGGATGATACTTGAGGCCATGTTGTTTCAGGTACTGGTGCACCTGACGGTTATCCCAGTCAATGATCGGCAGAATCTTGAACACACCGCGCTGTACCGCCAGCACAGGCAAACTGGCGCGGCTGCCTGACTGATCACGGCGTAGACCCGCAAACCAGGTCTGCGCACCCAGGGTTTGCAGCGCGCGATTCATCGGTTCGACCTTGTTGATTTGGTTGTACTGCTCAATCCCCTCGACGCCCTGCTCCCACAGTTTGCCGTAGCGCGCTTCCTGCCATGCTGGAGAAGTCTCAGCACGGAAGATTTGCAGATTGAGATTGAGCTTCTCAGTCAACTCATCAATAAAGCGGTAAGTTTCCGGGAACAGATAGCCGGTATCGGTCAGGATCACCGGCGTATCCGGTTTCTGCTGCGTCACCATATGCAGCAGAACCGCCGCCTGAATACCAAAGCTGGAGGACAGCACGAACGCGCCCGGCATATTCTCCAGCGCCCAGCTCACGCGTTGCTCAGCGGAGAGTTTCTCCAGCAGCACGTTGCTTTCGGCCAGTGCCATGATGCGATCGACTTTGCTGCCACTATTCAGTGCTGCGAGATCAAGTACCGTCATACTGCCTCCGAGTCCCAAAAATCACGGGCGGGATCCACCACGGCTTTAATGATGCCAGCGCGAATCACGAAGTCACCGAAGCCTTCATCGGCCTGACGCTCGGTTGCCCAGCGCGCCACCAGCTCATCGATGCTGGCCAGAATTTCGCCTTCGTTGATGTTCTCGCGGTACATACGCGGAATGCGTGTCCCAATACGGTTGCCGCCAATGTGTAAGTTGTAGCGACCTGGTGCTTTACCCACCAGACCCAACTCTGCCAGCAAAGCACGGCCACAGCCGTTCGGGCAACCGGTAACGCGTAGCACGATGTGCTCTTCACCGACGCCGTGCTTATGCATGATCTCTTCAACCTTGGTGACAAACGAAGGCAGGAAGCGTTCGGCTTCGGCCATCGCTAATGGGCAGGTTGGGAAGGCCACGCAGGCCATGGAGTTTTCACGCTGTGGCGTGACCGCTTCCATCAAACCGTGTTCACGGGCGATGGCTTCGATCTGTGCTTTTTGCTTCTCTGGCACACCGGCTACGATCAGGTTTTGGTTGGCGGTTAAACGGAAATCACCCTGATGGATTTTCGCGATTTCAGCGATGCCGCGCTTCAACGGACGTCCCGGATAATCCAGCAGACGACCATTTTCGATGAACAGCGTCAGATGCCATTTTTTATCGATACCTTTCACCCAACCCACGCGATCGCCACGGGTCGTGAACGCATAAGGCCGAATCGGTTCAAACGTCAGGCCTGCACGCTTTTCCACTTCCGCTTTGAAGGTTTCGACGCCAACACGCTCCAGCGTGTATTTGGTTTTGGCGTTTTTACGATCGGTACGGTTACCCCAGTCGCGCTGGGTGGTCACTACCGCAGCCGCCACATCAAGGATCTTCTCTACCGGCAGGAAGCCAAACTCACTCGCAGTACGCGCATAAGTCGCTTTATTACCGTGGTCAATCGACAACCCACCGCCAACCAACAGGTTAAAGCCAATCAGCTTGCCGTTCTCAGCAATGGCGATAAAGTTCAGGTCATTCGCATGCAGGTCGACATCGTTATGCGGTGGCACCACCACGGTAGTTTTGAACTTACGCGGCAGATAGGTTTCGCCCAGAATCGGTTCTTTATCCGTGGTAGCAACCTTCTCTTTATCCCACCAAATCTCAGCGTATGCGCGGGTTTGCGGCAGCAGGTGCTCGGAGAGCTTTTTCGCCCACTCGTAGGCTTCCTGATGCAGTTCCGACTCGACTGGATTCGAAGTGCACAGCACGTTTCGGTTCACGTCGTTGGCGGTCGCCAGCGCGTCGAGACCCACTTCATGCAGCATTTGGTGCGTCGGCTTCACGTTCTTTTTCAGAATGCCGTGGAACTGGAAGGTCTGACGGTTAGTCAGACGGATGCTGCCATAAATGGTTTTATCGGTCGCAAACTTATCAATCGCCAGCCATTGCGTTGGCGTGATAATCCCGCCCGGCAGACGGCAACGCAGCATCATCGCGTGGCGCGGCTCAAGTTTCTGCGCCGCACGCTCCGCACGAATATCGCGGTCGTCCTGCTGGTACATGCCGTGGAAACGGATCAGCAGGAAATTATCGCCACTGAAGCCGCCGGTCAGGCCATCATCGAGATCCTCGAGAATGGTGCCGCGCAGGTAGTTACTCTGTTTTTTCAAACGCTCGGCGTCGGTCAGCTTGCCTTCAACGACCAGCGGTCCAGGATGTTTTTCGCTCATTAGTAAACGTCTCGCTGATAACGGCGCTCAATGCGCAGCTCACTTAAAAATTCGTCAGCCGTTTCACGATCCATGCCGCCGTGTTCGACCACCACATCCAGTAATGCCTGCTCAACGTCTTTCGCCATGCGATTAGCGTCGCCGCAGACGTAAAGGTGCGCGCCTTCTTCAATCCAGCGCCACACTTCCGCCCCTTTGGCGCGGATTTTATCTTGTACGTATATTTTCTCAGCCTGGTCACGTGACCACGCTAAATCAATGTTGGTCAGCAAGCCGTCTTTGACGTATTTCTGCCATTCCACCTGATAGAGGAAATCATCGGTGAAGTGTGGGTTACCAAAGAACAGCCAGTTTTTGCCGCCTGCGCCATCGTTATCACGCTGCTGCATAAAGGAGCGGAACGGCGCGATACCGGTGCCTGGGCCGACCATGATCACTGGCGTTTCCGGATTTGCCGGCAAGCGGAAGTTGTCGTTGTGTTCGATAAACACGCGGATGTCGCCGTCTTCTTCGATGCGATCCGCCAGCCAGGTTGACGCACCGCCGCCGCGCTGACGACCATCAATCTCATAACGCACCGCACCGACAGTAATATGTACTTCGGTATCCGTTTCCGCTTGCGATGAAGCAATCGAATAGAGGCGCGGTGTTAAAGGACGCAACAGGCCAGTGAGCTGTTCTGCATTGAGTTCAGTCGGTGCCTGACGCACCATATCGACAATCGGGAAGCTCTGCGCATAGCTCTGTAATTTCGGCTTATCACCCGACAGCGCCAGCAGCGCATCATTGCGTGACAGCGCAGCATACTGTTCAACGATCTGCGGCGTGTTCACCGTCAACTCATAATGCTTTTGCAAGGCTTCTGCGAGCGGCAGGTTTTCACCGTTAACATCAACCGGCTCATCGCCCTTCAGCCACACCAGTTGCAGCAGTTCCTGTACCAGTTCCGCGTCGTTTTCAAACCATACGCCCAGCGCATCGCCGGGCTGATAGCGCAATCCAGAATCGCCCAGATCGATTTCGATATGGCGAACATCTTTATCCGAATCGCGACCGGTGATTTTTTGATTAGCGGCAAAGCTGGCGGTCAGTGGCGCTTCTTTGGTGTATGGGCTGCTGTGGATGTCGTTCACCACGCCGGATGCCGTCACGGCGGCAACCACCGAGGATTCACTCGGCACGCGTGCTTTTAGAATCTCGGTCAGCTGTTGACGCCAGGCCGTAGCCTGCTCTTTGTACTCCACGTCAGCATCAACACGATCCAGCAGACGTTCTGCGCCCAGTTCCGCCAGACGCTCATCAAAGTCTTTACCGGCTTTGCTGAAGAATTCGTATGAGGTGTCACCAAGACCAAACACCGCAAACGCGGAGCCAGCCGCAAATTTCGGCGCCTTCTTCGACAGCAGGAATTTGTGCAGCGCTACGGCTTCTTCCGGTGGCTCACCTTCACCTTGCGTCGAAGTGACCACGACCAGCAATTTCTCCTGGCCGATCTGCTTAAACTTGTAGTCACCGGCGTTGACCAGATTAACGCTTAATTTGGCGGCCAGCAGATCATCGCGCAGCTGTTCTGCCAGGCGACGAGCATTACCGGTTTGTGACGCGGAAATCAGCGTGATGGTTGGCACTTCTGCCTGAACCGGTGCAGGTGCAGCAACGGCGCCCGGCGTCTGATTGACCATGCCCCAGAAGTAGCCGGAAAGCCAGGCCATCTGCGTGGTGTTGAAATCCGTGGTCGCTGCCTGTAAGCGCGCGAGTTGCTCCGGATTAAGCGGGAGCATTGAACCTGGTGCCTGAGTCGTCATCGCGTTAAAAATTCCAGTGTCTGAAGTCCGGACCGATAAATGGCGGAAGAGTGGGTAGGTTACCGGGCTGTATATTAACGATTAAATACGCCTTCGACATAATTAATAACCAAAATGACTAAGTGGTTTTTCGGGTAATGTTAATCGGCAAAAGTGGTAAATAAAGTCGCCTTTATTCAATACGTTAATCAACATGTTGCGGTATAGGCGTGCGCAAAATGCCCTTTTCATCGTAAGCGGGTGCGAAAAATCTGTGATTCAGGTAGAATTCGGCGGTTTTTAAGTCTGAGAGCCATTATGTCTACCACGCTGTTTAAAGAGTTCCAGTTCGAATCTGCCCACCGTCTGCCGCATGTGCCTGAAGGGCATAAATGCGGTCGTCTGCATGGCCATTCGTTCCTGGTGCGATTAGAAATTACCGGTGAAGTGGATGCGCATACCGGTTGGGTCATGGATTTTGCCGAACTGAAGGCGGCGTTTATGCCGATTTATGATCGTCTCGATCATCACTATCTGAATGATATTCCAGGCCTGGAAAATCCAACCAGCGAAGTGCTGGCAAAATGGATTTGGGATCAGATGAAACCGATCCTGCCAGAACTGAGTGCAGTGATGATCAAGGAAACCTGTACCGCAGGTTGTACTTATAAAGGTTAATCACTGTTGACGGGCTGCCGCTGTGCAGCCTGACTTTCAGCTATACGCTTCTTTACGTTCACTTCATCTCCTTGTCATCCGCCCCCTCTACGTTGTTGTCTCCTTCATTAAAGATCAAGAGAATCAACAATGAACTTCGTTAAACGCCTTTCTGTTATTGCTTTGCTGGTTTCCGCCTCTGCCGCCGTTCAGGCGCAAAACGTCCTCGATTTTCCGCAGCCTGAAAAAGTACCGGATGAGTTCTATGCCGTGACTGAAATTCCGGCGGGCGGGATGATTAAATATGAAACCGACGCGAAAACCGGTTTTATCGTGGCCGACCGTTTCCAGTCGATGCCGGTTGCCTATCCGGCAAACTACGGCTCACTGACCCAATCACTGGGCGGTGATGGCGATCCGCTGGATGTGATCTTCTACACCCGCGCGCCACTGCAACCGGGCACACTGATCAAACTGCGCCCGATTGGCGTGCTGAAAATGATTGATGGTGGCGAAGTGGACGACAAGATTGTTGCGGTACCAACCAGCAAAATCGACCCAACCTATGACGGCATCAAAGAGATGAAAGACCTGCCGAAAATGGAGCAGGAGCGTCTGGAAGCCTTCTTCCGCGTGTATAAGCAGTTGCCAGATGGCCGTAAGAAAGTTGAGCTGAATGGTTTTGAAGATGCGGCGAAAGCTAAGGCTGAGATCAAACAGGCCTTCGACGCGTATAAAGCAAAGCAATAAAACCTAAGCATGCGTCGGCGGGGTAATGGAAAAAGTCGCTATCCATATCGTTTAGCCGGTGCGGTAATGAACAGGGTCGCCATCAATGGCGACCCTTCAAACAGGTTTGAGTCAGGTGCCGCAGGGATGCACACCTGATGAATCAGGCGATATTCAGATACTTATGTGTCTGCATCGAAAGGCGCCAGTTACGCGCAATGCAGGTCTCAATGCACAGTTTGGTGGCGGCATCGCCACGACTGATCGGTTGCAGCGCCACAATGCGCTTCTTGTCATCATGCAGACCCGCCAGCAGCACATCTAACGCTTCGACATCACGCTCACGCGCCACCGGATGTTTAATCTCATCGGCACGCTGCAACGCTTGAGGCAGCACATCGTAACCACCGCGCATATTGACCTTCGGTGAGACCGTCACCCAGGTGCTGTCAGAACAGTGCACTTCATGTGTACCGCTGGTCTCAATCTGGCACTCAAATCCGGCCGCTTCCAACGCCTCGGTCAACGGGCGCAAATCAAAAATAGCCGGTTCACCGCCAGTGATCACCACATGGCGCGCGGTCCAGCCCTGACGTTGAATGGTCTCGATCAGCATTGCCGCATCGGCACTGCCCCAGGCGTCACTTTCTACGGTCTTTATCAGAATGTCGCCCAGCGATGTCTCCCGATTGGCCAGCTTTTCCCAGGTATGTTTGGTATCACACCAGCTACAGCCCACCGGACATCCCTGTAAGCGGATGAACAGCGCCGGAACACCGGTGTAAAAACCTTCACCCTGCAGGGTCTGGAACATTTCGTTAATCGGGTAGAACATTTTTCACTCACGTCTAAAATTCGAGGCGGGGATTATGGCAGATTTTCGCCGTGTGTTCACAGCTGCTTCGTGTCAAAAAAACAAAAGCCCCGCACGAGGCGGGGCTTTATCAGCGATGATGCGGCCCATCAGGCCACATCAACAGACCCTTACTGGCCTTTAACTTCTTTCAGACCGTTGAACGGAGCTTTGTCGCCCAGCGCTTCTTCGATACGAATCAGCTGGTTGTACTTAGCAACACGGTCAGAACGGCTCATAGAACCGGTTTTGATCTGGCCTGCTGCAGTACCGACCGCCAGGTCAGCGATGGTCGCATCTTCAGTTTCACCTGAACGGTGTGAAATCACCGCGGTGTAACCTGCATCTTTTGCCATCTTGATTGCAGCCAGAGTTTCGGTCAGAGAACCGATCTGGTTGAATTTGATCAGGATGGAGTTAGCGATACCTTTATCGATACCTTCTTTCAGGATCTTGGTGTTGGTCACGAACAGGTCGTCACCTACCAGCTGAATTTTGTCGCCCAGCACTTTGGTCTGGTAAGCGAAGCCCGCCCAGTCAGACTCGTCCAGACCGTCTTCGATAGAGACGATTGGGTACTGTTTGGTCAGGTCTTCCAGGAAGTGCGTGAACTCTTCAGAGGTGAAAGCTTTGTTGCCTTCGCCAGCCAGCACATATTTGCCGTCTTTGTAGAATTCAGACGCTGCACAGTCCATCGCCAGGGTGATGTCTTTGCCCAGCTCATAGCCTGCTGCTTTTACCGCTTCAGCGATAACAGCCAGCGCTTCGGCGTTAGAACCCAGGTTTGGCGCATAGCCACCTTCGTCACCGACCGCAGTGCTCATGCCTTTGGCTTTCAGCACTTTTGCCAGGTTGTGGAAAACTTCAGAACCCATGCGAATGGCTTCTTTCACGTTTTTCGCGCCAACAGGCTGGATCATGAATTCCTGGATATCAACGTTGTTATCCGCGTGCTCACCACCGTTGATGATGTTCATCATCGGCAGTGGCATAGAGAATTTGCCTGGGGTGCCGTTCAGTTCAGCGATGTGCGCGTACAGTGGCAGGCCTTTAGAAGCCGCAGCCGCTTTTGCCGCAGCCAGCGAAACCGCCAGAATGGCGTTAGCGCCGAAGTTGGATTTGTTCTCAGTACCGTCCAGCTCGATCATGATCTTATCGATGTTCGCCTGGTCTTTGGCATCTTTACCGGTTACCGCTGCAGCGATAGGACCGTTAACAGCGGCAACCGCTTTGGTCACGCCTTTGCCCAGGAAACGAGATTTGTCACCGTCACGCAGCTCCAGTGCTTCGCGAGAACCGGTTGAAGCACCTGATGGCGCTGCAGCCAGACCAACGAAACCGCCTTCCAGATGCACTTCTGCTTCTACAGTCGGGTTGCCACGGGAGTCGATGATTTCGCGACCGATGACTTTTACGATTTTGGACATTCGATTTTCCTCAGTACAAGTTAGTCAATCCTAAGACAAACAACGCGCGAAAAGTTCGCGCGCTGTTCGTTAAACTCTTACTTCGCTAACCGCTTCTGGTGCTCCTGCGCGGCTTTAACAAAGCCAGCGAACAGCGGATGACCATCACGCGGGGTCGACGTGAATTCCGGGTGGAACTGACAAGCTACAAACCACGGATGGTTCGGGAGTTCGATGATCTCCACCAGCTGGTCGTCGCCGGAACGGCCCGCAATATGCAGACCCGCCGCTTCAATCGGCTTCAACAGCAGATTGTTCACTTCATAACGATGACGGTGACGTTCAGTAATCACGTCAGAACCGTATAGCTGGCGCACTTTACTTTCCGGCGTCAGCTGGCACTGCTGGCTACCCAGACGCATGGTGCCGCCCAGATCGCTCTGCTCAGTACGTTGCTCAACGTTGCCTTCTTCATCACGCCATTCAGTGATCAGCGCGACCACTGGGTACTTACAGTCTGGCACAAATTCCGTTGAGTTGGCGTCTGCCATCCCGGCCACGTTGCGTGCGAATTCCATCAGCGCAACCTGCATACCCAGGCAGATACCGAGGTAAGGGATGTTGTTCTCACGCGCGTATTGCGCCGTGAGCATTTTGCCTTCCACACCACGGTAGCCGAAACCGCCCGGGATCAGGATAGCATCCAGATCTTTCAGAATTTCGACACCGCGAGATTCCACATCCTGCGAATCGATCAGCTTGATGTTCACGGTTACACGATTTTTCAGGCCACCGTGCTTCAGTGCTTCAATCACTGACTTGTACGCATCTGGCAGTTCGACATATTTGCCGACCATACCGATGGTCACTTCGCCGCCCGGATTGGCTTCTTCATAGATAACCTGTTCCCATTCGGCCAGGTTCGCTTCCGGTGCGCTCAGATTGAAACGCTTACAGATATAGTCATCCAGACCCTGTGATTTCAACAGGCCAGGAATCTTGTAGATGGAATCCACATCTTTCAGGGAAATAACCGCTTTCTCTGGCACGTTACAGAACAGGGCGATCTTCGCACGTTCATTGGCCGGCACAGCGCGGTCAGAACGGCAGATCAGCACATCAGGCTGGATACCGATCGACAGCAGCTCTTTCACTGAATGCTGGGTTGGCTTGGTTTTCACTTCGCCTGCAGCGGCCATATACGGCACCAAAGTCAGGTGCATATACATGGTGTGTTCACGGCCCACATCAACCGCCATCTGGCGAATCGCTTCGAGGAACGGCAGGGATTCAATATCACCTACGGTACCGCCGATTTCCACCAGTACGACATCATGACCTTCGCCGCCTTCGATAATACGTTCTTTAATGGCGTTGGTGATGTGTGGGATAACCTGAATCGTGGCACCCAGATAGTCACCGCGACGCTCTTTGCGCAGCACTTCTGAGTAGATACGACCGGTCGTAAAGTTGTTGCGGCGCGACATTTTGGTACGGATGAAGCGCTCGTAGTGACCCAAGTCCAGATCGGTTTCGGCCCCATCATCGGTAACAAACACTTCACCGTGCTGCGTTGGGCTCATGGTACCCGGATCGACGTTAATGTACGGATCGAGTTTCATGATGGTCACATTCAGACCACGTGCTTCAAGGATGGCTGCGAGGGAGGCTGCGGCAATGCCTTTGCCCAGAGAGGATACGACCCCGCCGGTCACAAAAATATAATTCGTTGTCATGCTGAACCTGAGAGTTTAGGTTTAAAGACGGTGGAATAACCAAGACGGGAAAATAGTCTACCCGAAGTCGTCCTCAGCCACAATTGATGAATCACATCACCCCCCCGCATTGCAGCCGATAACATAGCGAATAGACGAGGGTGAAATGTTGACGTGCGTCACAAAGTTGCCGCTTGGCTGAATCGAGTAAGCTCAAGCGGACAATTTATGCGCAATGCAGGAATAATCTACAATTTGAAGAATAACCGCTTAGTCTTTGTTCTCACTGCATTTCACCTGCTGCCAGGCGGCTTCCATTTGATCCAGGGTCGCATCCTGCATCGCCAGTCCCTGCCCGCTGATGATGGATTCAACCTGACGGAAGCGACGCTCAAATTTATCATTGGCTTTTTGTAAGGCGATTTCGGCTTTGCTGCCCAGATGGCGCGAAAGGTTGACGGTGGCAAACAGCAAATCGCCAATCTCCTCTTCCAGCTTGTCATTGTCGACCACCGCCTGCTGCGCTTCGTGCATCACTTCATCGATCTCTTCATGCACTTTATCCAGCACTGGCCCCAGGTTGTTCCAGTCGAATCCCACCGTGCTACAGCGCTTCTGGATTTTGTAAGCACGCATCAGTGCAGGCAAGGCTTTAGGAATGTCATCCAGCACCGAATGCTGTGACTTCTCTGCGCGCTCGCTGTGTTTGATCGCTTCCCAGTTTTTCAGTACTTCCTGCGTGGTCTCAGCCTGCACATCTCCGAAGATATGCGGATGACGGCGCTCCAGCTTGTCGCTAATCGCATTGCAGATGTCATCGAAGTTGAAACGCTGCTGTTCATCCGCCATTTGCGCGTAAAACACCACCTGAAACAGCAGATCGCCGAGTTCACCACGCAAATCGTCAAAGTCTTCGCGCTGAATCGCATCGATCACTTCGTAGGTCTCTTCCAGCGTGTAAGGGGCGATGGAGGCGAAGGTCTGCTGACGATCCCACGGGCAGCCACGTTCCGGGTCGCGCAAGGTTTGCATGATGGTGAGCAGACGATTCAGGGCTGTCATGGGGAAATCCTTAGGGGTTAAAATGGAAAAGGTCGCCAAAATGGCGACCCTGAGGCGCACCGAAATCTGGTCGACGCGCAGAACAACCTGGACGTGCCATTTCGGGCGTACAGTAAATGCCAGGCTGCCCTTTCATGGCGGCCAGGCCACATCAGTTCAGACGGCGTGCGTCGATGATATCCGGCACCTGATTAAGACGCGCCAGCACGCGACCCAGCACCTGCTGGTTGTAGATTTCGATATCCATATCAATGGTTGCCAGCTGCTTTTTGGTGTCGCTGCGGCTGGAAACGCCCAGCACGTTAACCTTCTCATTCGCCAGAATGGTAGTGATATCGCGCAGTAACCCGCTGCGATCGTTGGCGGTGACGCGTACCACCAGCGAATAGCCGCTCGAATAATCTTCGCCCCACACCGCATCGACAATACGTTCCGGCGCATGGGAGATCAGTTCGCTTAACTGGTCACAGTCGGCTCGGTGAATGGAAATACCGCGCCCCTGGGTGATAAAGCCCACGATATCGTCACCCGGGATCGGCTGGCAGCAGCGCGCAATGTGGTGCAGCAGATTGCCCACGCCTTCCACCACCACGCGTCCACTTTCTCTGCGCGCAGATGAAGGCTGATGTGATTTTTGCGTCAGCTGGCGCAGCGCTTCACGATCTTCCTCTTCCGCACTCGGCTTATTGAGCTTAGCCTGCAGGAAGTTGACCATCTGATTGAGGCGAATATCGCCGCCGCCAATCATCGCCAACAGCTCATCCTGCGAGCTGACGTTATAACGCGGCAGCAGAATTTTTTCTGCATCGCGGAAACTGATATCCAGCTGGCTCAACTCGCTTTCAAGAATCTGGCGGCCAGCCAGAATGTTCTTGTCGCGATCTTGTTTGCGGAACCAGGCGTGAATTTTTGAACGGCCACGGCTGGTGGTGATATAGCCGAGGTTCGGGTTCAGCCAGTCGCGGCTCGGGTTCGGCTGCTTCTGGGTAATCACCTCAATCTGATCGCCCATCTGCAATTGATAGGTGAACGGCACAATGCGACCGCTGATTTTGGCACCAATGCAGCGATGGCCGATATCACTGTGAATGTGATAAGCGAAGTCCAGCGGTGTTGAGCCAGATGGCAGATCGACCACGTCGCCTTTCGGGGTAAACACGTACACCCGATCGTCAAATACCTGACTGCGCACCTCTTCCAGCATCTCGCCGGAATCCGCCATCTCTTCCTGCCAGGTAATCAGCTTACGCAGCCACGCAATGCGTTCTTCGTGCCCTGCCGCACCGCGCGCGTTACTGGAAGTCGGGCCTTCTTTGTACTTCCAGTGCGCGGCCACGCCCAACTCCGCATCTTCATGCATCTGGCGAGTACGAATCTGGATCTCTACCGTCTTGCCCTGCGGACCGAGCACCACCGTGTGAATGGATTGATAACCGTTGGGTTTTGGATTGGCAACGTAGTCGTCGAACTCGCTGGGAAGATGGCGATACAGTGTGTGCACGGTGCCTAACGCGCCGTAGCAATCCTGCAAACGTTCTGCCACGATGCGCACCGCGCGCACATCGAACAGCTCATCAAACGCCAGCGACTTTTTCTGCATCTTGCGCCAGATGCTGTAGATATGTTTCGGGCGGCCATACACTTCAGCACGCACGCCCTCCTTCTGCATCTCTGCACGTAAGTTACTCACGAAATTATCAATGTAACCTTCGCGGTCAATACGGCGTTCATGCAGCAGTTTGGCGATGCGTTTGTACTCATCGGGGTGCAGATAGCGGAAGCAGTAATCTTCTAGCTCCCATTTGAGCTGACCGATACCCAGACGATTGGCTAACGGCGCATAGATATTGGTGCTCTCTTTGGCGGCGAGAACACGTTCGTCTTCTGGTGCATCCTTCATTTCACGCAGGTGGGCAATACGCTCTGCCAGCTTGATAACCACGCAGCGGAAATCTTCCACCATCGCCAGCAGCATGCGGCGCACGTTATCCACCTGCTCGGAGGCCATAGAATCATTGTGGATGGCTTTCAGCTGGCGGATCGCGTCCATATCGCGCACACCGTGTACCAGCGAGACAATGCCTTTGCCGAACGACTTTTCCAGCTCTTCTTCACTGACCACATCCGCGTTGGCCAGCGGGAACAGTAAGGCCGCGCGCAGGCTATCATTGTCCATACTGAGCATGGTGAGTATTTCCACCATCTCAATACCGCGCCACAGCAGCAGAGCCTGATCTGGATGGTTGTGCGTTTCGGTTTCACAGTAGCGCCAGGTATCCGCCAATCGCTGACAGGATTGCGGATTATTGATATTTAAACTGGCGATCCACTGGTCAAGGGCAAATTCCCCTTCCGTATTCAAATGCGCACTTCTAACCGCAACCATATCCTCTCCTGCCATAACGACGAAAACGCCGCTTATGCTTTGCTAAACAGCACCATGGACTCGAGATGACTGGTATGTGGGAACATATCCAGCATCGCGACCCTTTCCAAATGGTAGCCCGCCGACAGTAATGCCTGACTGTCGCGCGCAAGTGTTGTTGGGTTACAGGAAACATAGACCACGCGTTGCGGCGCAAGTTTAACGATATGCGACATCACACCCGCGGCCCCAGCACGTGCTGGATCCAGTAACACCTTGTTAAATCCCTGCGCTGCCCAAGGCTGGTGGGCAACGTCTTCCTCCAGGTTGTGCTGGAAAAAGCGGACATTTTTAAGATTATTCAGCTCAGCATTATACGCTGCCTGGTGGACTAATGCTGCAACACCCTCCACACCCACAGCATTTTGTACGAACTTTCCTACAGGCAAAGTGAAATTACCCATACCGCAAAACAGATCCAGCACCCGATCTTCGGGCTGTAAATCGAGCCATTCAATGGCTTTTGTCACCATCTGCTGATTCACGCCATCATTCACCTGGATGAAATCCTGTGGGCTGAAAGTCAGTTTCAAATCAAACGATTGGTAGAAAGGTGCGTAATCCCCCAGCGGCTGCAAATGCTCGCTGCCGTCCGCCAGATACAACATCAGCTGATGCTCATGCGAAAAGCGTTCCAGTTTTACACGATCGCCTGCGGACAATGCATCAAGATGACGCAGCACCATCACCGGGCCATTATCTGCCAGCACTAACTCGACATGCCCCAGTCGCCGTGCGGCCTGTAAGCTGCTAAGACACTGGTGCAACGGCTGCAGTAACGCTTCAAGCTCGGGCACCAAAATGGGGCATTGAGTTAACTCAACCAAATCGTTGCTGGCCGCCTGGCGGAACCCCATTTGTAAACGCTGCTGTTTAGGCTGCCATTGCAGTCCCAGACGGGCGCGACGGCGATAGCCCCAGGTGTTGCCGCTGATGATCTCATTCACCTGCACCGGCAAAGGCGCATCCCGGCTCAACATTCGGCTCAGCGCACGTGCTTTACTGTCCTCCTGTAACGCGATCGCGGCATGCTGTTGCTGGCAGCCACCACACACGCCAAAGTGCACGCAGCGCGGTGTTTCCCGCTGTGCGCTTGGCTGCATAATCTTTTTGGCCTTGGCCCGCGAGAACTGACGTTTATCTTCCACGACCATAACTTCGGCCTGTTCACCCGGCAGTGCGCCGCTGACAAACATCGCTTTGCCATTATGGCGCGCAACACCTTGTCCAAAGGGGTCAAGGTCTTCGATAGTGACGGTAATACGCTGCTTTGTCGCCACACGCTGTTTTGCGGAGTAAAATTGCGCCATAGTGTTGTGAATTCTCTAAATTAATGGGGTGTGCCATCGCAAGCGGATTGTGCACAGGGATATCAATGCCAGGAGTTGCCAGGCCACAATTATGACCAAATATAGCCTGCGGGCGCGAATGATGATTTTGATACTGGCGCCAACGTTAATGATTGGTCTGCTGCTCAGTACCTTCTTCGTGGTGCACCGTTATAACGAATTACAACATCAGGTGCGCGATGCCGGATCGAACATTATCGAACCGCTGGCAGTCTCCAGCGAATACGGCATGACCTGGCACAATCGTGATGCGATTCGCGAGCTGGTCAGCCTGCTGCATCGTCGTCATTCCGATATTGTCCGTGCCATTACCGTTTTCGACAACAACAATCACATCTACGTCACTTCGAACAACAACCAAAATCTGGCGTTATTGCAGAAAGAAGACATCTCGACGCTGGAAGATGGTGTCTCCGTCGAGCGCCACGGCAATTTGATGGTGCTGCGAACCCCGATTATCTCCGAACGCTATTCCGTAGACGAACTGCCCGGAGAAGATGCCAAACCGGCGGGTAATCCGTTGGGGTATGTGGCTATTGAACTCGATCTGCAATCGGTGCGGCTGGAGCAGTACAAAGAGGTGTTTGTGGCCACTTTGCTTTTACTGTTTTGTTTGTGCATCGCCATGCTGTTTGCCTATCGTCTGATGCGCGACGTCACCGGGCCGATTCGTAACATGGTTTCCACCGTGGACCGCATTCGTCGCGGCCAACTCGACAGCCGCGTTGATGGCTACATGCTGGGCGAACTGAGCATCCTGAAAAACGGCATCAATGCCATGGCGATGTCGCTCACCGCTTATCACGAAGAGATGCAGCAGAATATCGATCAGGCCACCTACGATCTGCGTGAAACCCTGGAGCAGCTGGAGATTCAAAACGTCGAGCTGGATTTGGCGAAAAAGCGCGCGCAGGAAGCGGCGCGTATTAAATCAGAATTCCTCGCCAATATGTCGCATGAGTTACGAACACCGCTCAACGGAGTGATTGGCTTTACCCGTCAGATGCTGAAAACCGGACTGAGCACCAACCAGCGCGATTATATGAGCACCATTGAACGCTCGGCCAATAACCTGCTGAGCATCATCAACGATGTGCTGGATTTCTCAAAGCTCGAAGCCGGTAAACTGGTGCTGGAATCTATCCCCTTCCCGCTGCGCGCCACGCTGGATGAAACGCTGGTGCTGCTGGCACCTTCAGCACATGAAAAAGGACTCGAGATCACCGTTTGTCTGGAAAAACAGGTACCGGATAATGTGATTGGCGACCCGCTACGTTTACAGCAGATCATGATTAACCTGATTGGTAATGCCATTAAGTTTACTGAGCAGGGGCACATCGATTTGCGTGTTGAGCTGCGTAGCCTGAGCACCACGCGCGTTGAACTGGAAATTCAGGTACACGACACCGGCATTGGCATTTCTGAGCAGCAACAGTCACAGCTGTTCCAGGCGTTTCGTCAGGCCGATGCGAGTATTTCCCGCCGCCACGGCGGCACTGGTTTGGGTCTGGTGATCACGCAAAAACTGGTGTCGGAGATGGGCGGAGAGATCGCGTTCCACAGCCGTCAGAATCAGGGATCCACTTTCTGGGTGCATGTTCATCTCGATCTCAATCCCAACGCACCGCCCATTCCGCGTATGCTGGAAGATCTGCGCGCCATCCCGTTAGCCTATATCGAACCCCATGCGGCGGTGGCGAAAGCAGTGCAGGAGATGCTCAGCATCACGCCGCTGCAGGTTCAGCATTTCACTTCACTGGAAGCGCTGCCGGATACCCGCTTCCCGCTGTTGTTGATGGGATTGCCGGTGAACGATCCTCACCCCGCCACGCTGCCGGATGCTTTAATTCAACGGCTGCGCGCCCATGCCGATTCGGTACTGCTGGCGCTGCCCAGCGAGATGATGCTGTTCGCCGACGATTTGCGCGCACGAGGCATCGCCGGCTGTATCGCCAAACCCGTCTCACTGACGCGCTTGTTGCCGATGCTGCTGGATTTGCACAGTTTGCATAACGATGCCTTACCGCACAGTACCCGCCAGCCACTGACGGTGATGGCGGTGGATGACAATCCTGCCAATCTGAAGTTAATCGGTGCGCTGCTGGAGGAGCAGGTTCAACACATCATTCTGTGCGACAACGCGGAACAGGCCATCCGCCAGGCGCGTTTACACAAGCTGGATGTGATTTTGATGGATATCCAGATGCCGGATATCGACGGCATTCGCGCCAGTGAAATCATTCGCAGCCTGCCGCTGCATGCCAATACCCCGATTGTCGCGGTGACCGCGCATGCGCTGGATGGCGAGCGCCAGCAGCTGATTGGTGCCGGGATGAATGATTATCTGGCGAAGCCGATAGACGAAGGCAAACTGAGCCAGCTGTTGCAGCGCTATGCCCCGAACCCCACGGCGGCACCCACACTACTGCCGGATGTTGCGCCGTCGCTCGACTGGACGCTGGCACTGCGTCAGGCCGCCAACAAACCGGAGTTGGCACGCGATCTGCTGCAGATGCTGCTGGATTTCCTGCCGGAGGTGGAAGCGCGCGTGGAGGGTTCCATGGCCAGTAATGATGTTAATGGCCTACGCGAGATTATCCATAAGCTGCACGGCAGTGCCAGCTACAGCGGCGTGCCGCGACTCAAACAACTGTGCCAGCAGCTGGAAAAGAGCCTGCATCAGGAGAGTGATATCGAAGCGCTGGAGCCGGAATTACTGGAGTTGAGTGATGAGATGGCGAACGTGGCGCGTGAGGCCAGGAAAGTGTTGGGCGTGGGATAACGGAACGTTTCATGCTCTCTCTTAAGCACAAGAGAGCGCTAATCGAGCATGGTTAAAGAATGACTCGTCGTCTCAATCATCGCCACCAACGGTCCCCTCGCCCGATAACGGGAGAGGGTTAGGATGAGAGAGGCGCGCCTGTAAGGCCTGCCCCACATTGCTCGCTGCCACGACATTGCGCGCGATCAGCCGCATCTATAAGGCCTGCCCCACCTTGATTGTTGCCGCCACATTGCGCGCGGTCAGTCGCACATTCTGCGCCGCATTGGCTAACGCATCCTCCAGTGAGCCAATGCTAAACAGCACGCTGAATACCGCATCCAGCCCGTGCTGATGCACCACGCCAACATCTGCGGTTAAACTGCCCGCAATGCCAATCACCGGCTTGTTAAACTGCTTTGCCACCTTCGCCACACCAATCGGCACTTTACCGTTAATGGTCTGGCTATCAATACGCCCTTCGCCGGTAATCACCAGATCGGCATCCTGCACCTGATCCGCTAACCCAAGGGCTTCCGTGACGATCTCAATACCGCGACGTAGCTCGGCCTGGCAAAACGCATGCAGTGCCGCGCCCATGCCCCCCGCCGCACCGCCGCCCGCAATGTGCAGCACATCAATGTCTAAATCGCGATGGATAATCTCAGCATAATGCGCCAGCGCTTTATCCAGCTGCTGCACCAGTTCCGGCGTGGCCCCTTTTTGTGGGCCAAAAATCGCAGAGGCGCCCTCTTCACCGGTCAGGGGATTGGTGACATCGCAGGCCACTTCGATGCGGCACTGCTGAATACGTTTATCCAGCTGATCGATTTCAATCCGCGCCAGCTGCGGCAGTGCGCCGCCACCAAAGGCAATCTCATTGCCCTGCTGGTCCAGCAAGCGAGCGCCCAGCGCCTGCATCATACCGGATCCCCCATCGTTGGTGGCGCTGCCGCCAATGCCAATAATGATGTGGTCAACACCGCGATCGAGCGCGTTTTTAATCAGCTCGCCAGTGCCATAAGAGTTGGTGATCAACGGGTCACGCTGCGCGGCCGGCACCAATTCCAGGCCGCTGGCTGCCGCCATTTCAATAAAGGCGCTGCGCTCATCACCCGATAATCCATAAAAAGCCTCAACCGGCGCGCCGAGCGGTCCGGTCACGGTCAATCTGACAATACTTCCCTGCGTCGCCGCCACCATGGCTTCTACCGTGCCTTCGCCACCGTCGGCGACCGGTATTTTCACGTATTCGGCGTCGGGAAAAATTTCGCTAAATCCCGCTTCAATCGCCGCAGCCACTTCCAGGGCGGACAAACTCTCTTTATATGAATCCGGTGCGATGACAATTTTCATAGGCAATCCGAGCGCGATGGATGACGGAGTTCCGTCCTGCTAATGCAGTAAGCTGTCCGGCATCCGCAGACACCGGACAGGCAAACTACCGGGTGATCTCGACCTGAGCTAATTTTTCATAATAGCAAGCCAGCGCACTATGGTCAGATGTGCCCTTGCCGTCGACTTTCAGCGCTTGCATCATTTCCATCACCGCAGCCGTCAGCGGCAGATGCGCGCCAATGCCGTGTGAAGTGTCCAGCGCATTCGCCAAATCCTTGATGTGCAAGTCGATGCGGAAGCCTGGCTTGAAGTTACGATCCAGCACCATCGGCGCTTTGGCATCGAGTACCGTGCTGCCTGCCAGCCCACCACGAATCGCCTGATAGACCAGTTCTGGGTTCACACCGGCTTTGGTTGCCAGCGACAGCGCTTCGGACATCGCCGCGATGTTCAGCGCCACAATCACCTGGTTCGCCAACTTAGTGACGTTACCTGCACCGATATCGCCGGTGTGCACCACCGAACCGGCCATGGCTTTCATGATGTCATAGCACTGGTCGAATACCGCTTTATCGCCACCAACCATCACAGACAGCGTGCCCTCAATCGCTTTTGGCTCGCCGCCGCTGACCGGCGCATCCAGCATCTTGATGCCTTTTTCTGCCAGCGCATCGTGCACTTCACGACTGGCCAGCGGCGCAATCGAACTCATGTCGATCACAATCAGTCCTGGCTTCGCACCTTCGATAATCCCGTTGGCGCCGAGGCAAACCTCTTTCACCTGCGGTGAGTTCGGCACCATGGTGATCACCACATCAACCTGTTCGGCGACCTCTTTTGGCGTTTTCGCCACGGTAGCGCCCAGCTCCACCAGCTCGGCTTCATTGCTGACGTTGTGGTCACGTACCACCAGTGAATAACCGGCTTTCACCAGGTTTTTACTCATCGGTTTGCCCATAATACCGAGGCCGATAAATCCAATTTTCATTGCCTTTCCTCTTCGTCAGTTATTTCTTGAATTTGTCACACAGCGCCTGCGTGGCGTTGCGGAAAACACCGAGATCGCTGCCCACGGCAACGAATGTGGCGCCCCATTCGAGATAACGGCGTGCGTCGGCTTCCACCGGCGCCAGAATCCCGCTCGGCTTGCCCGCCGCTTTGGCACGTTCAAAGATATGTTTGATTACTTTCAGCACTTCAGGATGTGCAGGCTGACCGAGATAGCCCATCGCCGCCGAGAGATCGCCCGGTCCGACAAAAATGCCATCCACGCCGTCAACGGCAGCAATCGCATCAATGTTATCCACCGCCTGCTGCGTTTCGATCTGCACCAGCACCGTGATGTTGTCATTGATGGTGGCGTTGTAATCCGGCAGCGTGCCGTACATGTTACTGCGATGCGAAACCGACACGCCGCGAATGCCCGCTGGCGGATAGCGCGTTGATGCCACGGCGCGAATCGCCTCTTCCTCGGTCTCCACAAACGGCACCAGGAAGTTATAGAAGCCAATATCCAGCAGGCGTTTGATGATGATCGGCTCATTGCACGGCGGACGCACCACCGGCGCACTGTGGCTGCCCTTCAGCGCCATCAGCTGCGGGATAAAGGTGGTGATGTCGTTCGGCGCGTGTTCGCCATCCAGCACCAGCCAGTCAAAACCCGCCAGACCCAGAACTTCGGTGGAAATCGGGCTGGCAAGCGCGCACCAGCTACCAATCAGGGTTTCCCCTGCCTGCAAACGACGACGAAAATGGTTCGGCCAGGCATTGCTCATTGTCTTTACTCCTGTCTGTTACAACAGGCGCCCGCACGGGGCGCCGGAAACGTTAGCGCACCAGGCACGGACGCTTGTTATCGAATGTCCAGTTCGGCACGA
This sequence comes from Pantoea sp. ME81, assembly GCF_903970985.1. Taxonomy (NCBI): domain Bacteria; kingdom Pseudomonadati; phylum Pseudomonadota; class Gammaproteobacteria; order Enterobacterales; family Erwiniaceae; genus Pantoea; species Pantoea sp. ME81. The sequence continues at coordinate 66,302 of NZ_CAJCKS010000001.1, forward strand.
GGAACTGCATCGCCTGCGCGTCGTCGCGCGCGCCCAAACCGTGTTTCTGATACAGCGCATTGGCCTGCATCACCTGATCCATATCCAGCTCGACACCCAGACCCGGTTTTTGCGGCACCTGTACCATGCCGCCCTTGATCTGGAACGGCTCTTTGGTCAGGCGCTGATTGCCCTCCTGCCAGATCCAGTGAGTATCGATGGCGGTAATCGCGCCCGGCGCGGCAGCGGCCACGTGGGTGAACATCGCCAGCGAAATATCGAAGTGGTTGTTAGAGTGCGAACCCCAGGTCAGGCCGAAGTCATGACACATCTGCGCCACGCGCACTGAACCTTGCATGGTCCAGAAGTGTGGATCCGCCAGCGGGATATCCACCGATTGCAGCGACAGCGTGTGGCCCATTTGGCGCCAGTCGGTGGCGATCATGTTGGTGGCGGTCGGCAAGCCGGTTGCGCGACGGAATTCCGCCATCACTTCGCGGCCAGAGTAGCCCTGCTCGGCCCCGCATGGATCTTCTGCGTAGGCCAGCACGCCTTTGAGTTGTTTACCGAGCAGAATCGCCTCGTTCAACGACCAGGCACCGTTGGGATCGAGAGTGACGCGCGCCTGCGGGAAGCGTTTCGCCAGTGCCGTGACCGCTTCGGCCTCTTCGCCACCGCGCAGCACGCCGCCTTTCAGTTTGAAATCGTTGAAGCCATATTTTTCATAGGCAGCTTCCGCCAGACGCACCACGGTATCCGGCGTCAGTGCCTCTTCATGACGCAGGCGATACCAGTCGCACTTGTCTGTTTCCTGGCTCTGATAAGGCAGCGAGGTTTTCTTGCGGTCACCGACGTAGAACAGGTAACCCAGCATCTCCACGCGGTCACGCTGTTGGCCATCGCCGAGCAGCGAGGCAACGTTGACGCCCAGGTGTTGACCGAGTAGATCCAGCAGCGCCGCTTCAATGCCAGTCACCACATGGATGGTGGTACGCAGGTCGAAGGTCTGATTGCCGCGTCCGCTGGAATCGCGGTCGGCAAAAGTACTGCGAACCAGGTTAAGGATGTTTTTGTACTCACCCACGGTCTTCTGCACCACCAGCGCCGCCGCATCTTCCAGCGTCTGACGAATTTTCTCACCGCCGGGAATTTCACCCACGCCGGTGTGGCCCGCGTTATCCTTGATGATGACGATGTTACGGGTGAAGAACGGTGAATGGGCGCCGCTCAGATTCAGCAACATGCTGTCGTGACCGGCCACCGGAATGACCTGCAGCGATGTAATTTTTGGTGTCTGACTCATTTCCTGCTCCTTATGCATGACGGCGACCGAAGGCCGGGCGCTTGCGGTCGAATGACCAACCGGGAACCAGATACTGCATCGCCGTGGCGTCGTTACGCGCACCTGCCGGCAGAGATTTGTACAGGGCATTGGCTTGATGCAGACGATCCCAATCCAGCTCGACGCCGAGGCCGGGCTTATCCGGTACGGCAATCTTGCCGTTGCGGATTTGCAGCGGCTCTTTGGTGAGGCGCTGATCGCCTTCCTGCCAAATCCAGTGGGTATCGATAGCCGTCGGTTTGCCCGGTGCGGCTGCGCCAACGTGGGTAAACATCGCCAGCGAAATATCGAAGTGGTTGTTAGAGTGGCAACCCCAGGTTAAGCCCCAGTCGTCGCACAGTTGCGCCACGCGCACCGCACCGCTCAATGTCCAGAAGTGCGGATCGGCCAGCGGGATATCGACTGAGTTGAGCATCACCGCGTGATTCATCTCGCGCCAGTTGGTGGCAATCATATTGGTGGCGACCGGCAACCCGGTGGCACGGCGGAACTCCGCCATCACTTCGCGGCCGGAATAGCCCTGTTCGGCCCCGCACGGATCTTCGGCGTAGGTCAGCACCTCGCCCATGCCTTTGCACAAGCCAATCGCTTCATCCAGCGTCCAGGCACCATTGGGATCGACGGTGATGCGTGCATCCGGGAAGCGTTTTTTCAGTGCGGCCGCGGACTCCATCTCCTGCTCGCCCGGCAATACGCCGCCTTTCAATTTGAAATCTTTGAAACCGTATTTGTCCTGGGCCGCTTCCGCCAGGCGCACCACCGCATCTGGCGTCAGTGCTTCCTGATGACGCAGGTGATACCAGTCATGGCTGGCACCTTCGCCCGTCAGATACGGTAAATCAGTTTTGCGACGATCGCCGAGATAGAACAGGTAACCGAGCACGGTGACTTCATCGCGCTGCTGCCCCGGCCCGAGCAGTTCTGCCACCGGCACGCCCAGACATTGGCCCAGTAAATCCAGCAGTGCGGCTTCCAGCGCCGCCACCGCGTTGACGCGCAGTTCGAAGGTCCAGGCACCTTTACCAAAGGTATCGAAATCCGCCGACTGATTGCCTTTGTGCACCTGCTGCACCAGGCGGTTCATGCGCGCCACCTGCTGGCCTTTGACCTGTGGAATCGCCTCCACCAGCGTTTGGTAGATCGTTTCGCCATCCGGCGCTTCACCGACGCCGGTATGACCATCACTGTCGGTCAGTACCACAATGTTGCGGGTGAAGCAGGCGCTGTGCGCTCCACCAATGTTCAGCAACATGCTGTCGTAACCGGCAACCGGAATCACCTGCATATCGGTGATCACCGGGCTACTTTGCGTATTCATAGTTCGTCCTTATGCTCGGTGTTTCAGTTCAATACGTTTGATATCACCCGTGATGAACAGGAAGCTAAACGCAGCGACGAAGGCGTGGATCCCGACATAAATCAGCGCACCTTCGAAAGAGCCAGAAGCGGCGATGATGTAACCGATAGCAATCGGCGTCACGATGCCGGAGAAGTTGCCGAACATGTTGAACAAGCCACCGCTCAATCCACTGATCTCTTTCGGTGCGGTATCCGCCATCACTGCCCAGCCCAGCGCACCAATACCTTTGCCGAAGAACGCCAGCGCCATAAACAGCACCACTACCCACTCAGTTTCGGTGTAGTTACACATCACCATGCTGATAGAGAGCAGCATGCCAACCACGATGGGGGTCTTACGTGCAACGTTCAGCGAGCCAGTTTTGCGCATCAGGTAATCGGAAATCACGCCACCTAACACACCACCGAGGAAGCCACAGATGGCCGGAATCGAGGCGATCATCCCCGCTTTAAGAATCGACATGCCGCGCGCCTGCACCAGATACACCGGGAACCAGGTAATAAAGAAGTAGGTCAGCGCGTTAACGCAATATTGTCCGAGATAGATACCCCACATCATGCGGGTCGAAAGCAGCTGTTTGATTTGATACCACTTCTCATCCCAGCTCACTTTGCGGTCGGCCTTTTTGGCATCCATATTGATCAGCGCGCCGCCCTGCTCCATGTACTCCAGCTCAGCCTTATTCACGCCTGGATGATTGTTCGGATCGTGCATGAACTTCAGCCAGACGAAGCTGAGGATGATGCCCAGCCCACCCATAAACCAGAACACGTGCGCCCAGCCCACTTCGGCCACCAGCCAGCCCATAATCGGGGCAAAAATCACCGTGGCGAAATACTGCGCCGAGTTGAAAATGGCCACGGCGGTGCCACGCTCCTGTGCCGGGAACCAGGCCGCAACAATACGGCTGTTACCCGGGAACGACGGGGCTTCAGCCAGACCGACCATAAAGCGCAGCAGGAACAGTGAAACGACGATGCCGAAGCCGCTGAACAGATCAACAAAGCCTTGCAGCAAGGTAAACAGCGACCAGAGGAAAATGCTCCAGAAGTAAACGCGTTTTGAGCCAAAGCGGTCGAGCAGCCAGCCGCCAGGTATTTGTCCAATAACGTAAGCCCATGAGAAGGCGGAGAAGATATAGCCCAGACCGACCGAATCGAGGCCGATATCTTTAGACATCGCGGAACCGGCGATCGAAATGGTTGCACGGTCACCGTAGTTGAATGACGTGACGATAAATAACATCACCACAATCCAGTAACGGGCGTTGGTGCGTTTTTGCACCGCTTCCGCTGTCTGGCTGAAACTATTCATGATGCACTCCTGAATTATAGCGAACGCTACATTCACTCTGACTGCATACACATCGCGTTGGGTATCAGAATGATGTCGGGTTAAACACGGCGATTGTTGTTATGGCAAAACGATGATGCGTCGTGACGAATAACCAAACGTTGAAGAACGAGAATCAGTATAGGAACAGCACAACTACGAGGCATTGGAAGAACGCATGATGATGAGCGTTGATTTATGCTGATTTTATGGCAATTGCACATATCCCTGCGGCGTAGCTCACGGAACCTGATTTTTCACCCATAGATTGATTAAGAAGCAGCCAGCCAACGTGCGCTTTGTGAGTCTGTTCACTTGTATTTGGATAAACGAACCAAACTCAGGTAATAAAACCCCAAAAAGCCAGTCAGTTGCACAATGCGCAGGCCAATACCCCTGCATATACTGAGGCTGGCAAAAAATGATGACGTGACGGAAGCATTTACAACGCGCTGCCATGTACAGCGCGACGAACTGGAAGGTGAGCAATGAACCGACCGCTAACAGAGAAACCGCTTTATATAAAAGTACACGACGCCGACAACGTGGCGATCGTGGTGAATAATCAGGGTTTGCCTGCGGGTACCCGCTTTGAGGATGGCCTGCAGCTCACCGAACACGTGCCGCAAGGACATAAAGTGGCGCTGGTGGACATTCCTCAAAACGGCGTCATCCTGCGCTACGGCGAAGTGATTGGCACCGCCTTGCGCCCGATTGCGCAAGGGAGCTGGATTGAAGAATCTCTGGTGGCGCTACCCGAAGCGCCTCCGCTCAACAGTTTGCCACTGGCGAACAATGTGCCCCCCGCTCTGCCACCGCTCGAAGGATACACCTTTGAGGGTTATCGCAACGCCGATGGCAGCGTAGGAACACGCAATCTGCTCGGTATCACCACTAGCGTGCACTGTGTGGCTGGCGTCGTGGATTACGTGGTGCAAATGATCGAGCGCGATCTGCTGCCACGCTATCCCAACGTTGATGGCGTAGTGGCACTGAATCATCTTTATGGCTGTGGTGTGGCGATCAATGCGCCCGCTGCGGTGGTGCCGATCCGCACTATCCATAACCTCGCGCTGAACCCCAATTTTGGGGGCGAAGTGATGATCGTCAGTCTCGGCTGCGAGAAGTTACAGCCGGAGCGTCTGCTGACCGGCACGCCGGATGTGCAGTCCATCTCGCTGGATGATCATGACATTGTGCGTTTGCAGGATGAACGGCATGTTGGTTTCGGCGCGATGGTCGATGAAATTCTCCAGGTGGCTGAGCGCCATCTGAAAAAACTGAACCTGCGCCAGCGCGAGACCTGCCCGGCATCAAAACTGGTGATTGGCACGCAATGCGGCGGCAGCGATGCGTTTTCCGGCGTGACGGCCAATCCGGCAGTCGGCTTTGCTTCTGATTTGCTGGTGCGCTGCGGCGCCACCGTGATGTTCTCCGAGGTCACCGAAGTACGCGATGCAATACATCTGCTGACGCCGCGCGTGGTCGATGAAAATGTGGGTAAACGTCTGCTGGAAGAGATGGCGTGGTATGACGATTACCTCAGCCAGGGACAAACCGACCGCAGCGCCAACCCTTCGCCAGGCAATAAAAAAGGTGGTCTGGCGAATGTGGTGGAGAAAGCGCTGGGATCGATTGCCAAATCAGGCCGCAGCCCGATTGTGGAAGTGCTGTCACCAGGGCAGCGCCCAACAAAGCGCGGTTTAATCTACGCGGCGACACCGGCCAGTGATTTTGTCTGCGGCACCCAGCAGATGGCGTCAGGTATTACCTTGCAGGTGTTTACTACTGGGCGCGGCACACCCTACGGTTTGGCTGCGATTCCGGTGATTAAAATGGCGACGCGCAATGCCCTGGCTGAACGCTGGCACGATTTGATGGATATTAATGCAGGCACCATTGCGACGGGTGAAGAGAGTATCGAGCAGGTGGGCTGGCGGTTGTTTGAGTTGATACTGGAGATTGCCAGTGGTCGCAAACAAACCTGGTCTGATCGCTGGGGCATTCGCAATCAGCTGGCGGTGTTTAATCCGGCTCCGGTGACCTGAGTGCGATCTCACCCTCTCCCAACAAGGGAGAGGATGCAATCTGGCGCGCCTGAAACATCATCATCTTATTTTCAGGCCGTTCAGATTGCCGCTTGCCAAAGACGAAGCGAAGGCAGAATTACAGCAGCTTACCCCAGCTCTCAACCCACGGCGTGGTCACTGACTCAGGCTCAGGATCTTCAGTGGCATCCACCAGCAGCACATCACCGATGCGTTTGGCACTTTGCTCCTGCAAGGTGGCATCAAAAGTTTTACCCGCGCCGCAGAAGTTCTCATAGCTGCTATCACCCAGTGCAATCACGCCGTAGCGAAGCTCTGGTTGATAACCCACTTCATCGCGTATCTGCACATACAAGCGGGCAATATTGTCCGGGAAGTCGCCCTGGCCGGTGGTGGAGGTGACAATCAGAATGACCTCCTTGCTGTAAGCCTGCCAATCCGCCAGTGACGCATCCTCAAAAACTTTCACTTCGTGGCCCTGCGCTTCCAGTACCGGCTGCGCTTCTTCCGCCACCAGCAATGCATTGCCGTAAACCGTACCTGTAAAAATGCCAATCTTTGCCATCTTGCCGCTCCTTTATTCTGTTGGCTTATCCTGGACTGCCTCGTCGGCAAACTCAACCCTGGGAACCTCAGGGATCTGATCCTGCCAGCCAAACTGTTGCAGCATGCCTTGCCAGACGCGATCGAGCCCGGCGCGAATCACCAGAGGTTCTCCGGTGACCGGATGCGTCAGACTCAGCGCACTGGCATGCAGCATCAATCGATTCATACCAAAGTGCTCTGCTGCCCCCCGATTCTGCCGCAAATCACCATGGGCGCTATCGCCAATAATCGGGTGGCGCAGATGCACCATATGGCGGCGAAGCTGATGTTTGCGGCCGGTATGCGGCGACATCTCCACCAGGGTGTAGCGCGCGCTGTTGTAGCGACTGATCGCCACGGGCATCTCTACCTGCGCCAGTGAGCGATAGTCGGTGACGGCTTCCTGTGCAGTACGTTCCTGAGTGGCGAACTTATCGGCAATCTTATCCAGCTCTTCGACCAGCGGATAATCGAGCGTCGCGCTGCCATCCAGCCAACCGCGCACCACTGCGTGATAGGTCTTCTGCATTTTATGCTGCTCGAACTGCTGTGACAGCAAATGCGCCACTTCGCTGGAGAGCGCCATTAACAGTACGCCGGAGGTGGGGCGATCGAGGCGATGCACGGTAAATACGTGCTGACCAATTTGATCGCGTACCGTTTGCATCACCACCACTTTTTCATCGCGATCGAGCCAGCTACGATGCACCAGCCAACCAGACGGTTTATTGACGGCGACCAGCCATTCATCTTGATAAAGGATTTCCAGCATTAAGGGGTCGGGTCCTGAAAAAGCGCATCAAACTGGCCCAATGTCAGCAACAGGACCGCATGGCCGGGTGTGGTGGCAGGTAACGCCACTTCATAGTAAGGCGTGACAGAGAAATTTTGCGGAAGCGGCACTCCGGCTTCGATTAACGCATGGAAACGTGGGATGAGTACCCACTGCAGCCACTCCAGCGGCTCCATGGTATTGAGGCAAAAAGGCTCGGTGCTGGCGAAGGCTGCCGGCTCAGGGGATTGCGTCTGCCAGTGGCCGTGTTCGCGCATCACCGCTTCGATCTGCTGCAGCTGTTGAATAATCATTTGCGACGACATACGCCACCTCCAGAGAAAAATTGGGCGGCAAGCATACCATTAGTCGTTCAACGTGCAAAAAAGGCATAAAAAAAGGGAGCACTGTGATTACAGTGCTCCCGGTTTCGTTCGCAGCATTCCCGCCACCGCTGTGCTCCCTGCTCATCCATGACAACTTGTCCTCTGCTTTCCATTGCCTGTCATCGTGACAGTTATCCTTAGCATCCTGGCCCACCACCATCCACGTGGCTCTCATTCTCCGTCCTGGAGGTGTCCCTGACTCAATCCTGAGTGTCCTGCTTCATCCTGAAGCCTTCCATGTGCCGTAAACTCCGTTACGTTCCTGCCTCCTGGCTGACATTCTCCTGAACGTCTCTCTATCCCCAGCATCCTGCCAGTGGTGACTATTCTGTCAGAAACCATCGTAATAACAAGTTAGTAAGACGCGTTAATAGATTTCTCACACTACTAATTTTAGGAGTGATGCCATAAGCTTATGATTCACAATATTTTTACATCTTTGTTTTCCGGATAGCTGCAAGATGATCTAGCGATCTCTCACACCTGATGTGAGAGATCTCTTACAAACTTAACCTGTGAAATCTGCTAATCAGGCTTTAACCGGTTGTAAATCATTAAGAAATGTCTGAATGCTTGCCGCCAGCACCTGACGCTTTTTACTACCAGGCTGTTCCAGAATCACTTCACCGGAAAGATTACACAGAGCAATCACATCTTGCTCCGATTCAGTAGTCGCAATAAATAATGTTGGACTCTGTTTTAAGCGGCGCTTCATGACCAGATGGCCAATCAGATTCTCCTGCAAGCGGGTAAAGTCTGATTCGCTCCACACCTGTAACAACGTTATCGGCTGCTGTTGAAAGGTTGCGGTCATATCGCCGGCAAACTGCGAGGTGTAAAAAGCACTGATTTCCGATTGCAACTGAATATCCAGTGCCCGCTCAACGGCTTCCAGCGTGGCTGGCAAGGTGAAGGGCTGTGGTTGCCATAGCACACAATCATCCAGCGTGCTGACAATACAAGGGGATGGCACACCCAGCAGATCCGAACTGGCGGGCAGATGTCCAGCCTGCTGCTGCCAATGTTGCACATAACGGGCGGTAAACTCACGCAGGGCGTCTGCGGTTTGCTGCATCATTCTTCTTCTCGCTTGTGATCGGTTACACTTAGCCACTTTGATGGAATTTAGTGGTAACCGATATGTCTTCTGAAAACCGCGATCAGGCGTTAAGCGGCCTGACGTTAGGTAAGCCCACGGCTTATGTTGATCGCTACGATAACACGCTGCTGCAATCGGTGCCGCGCAGCCTGAATCGCGAACCGCTGGGGCTCTACCCGGATAATCTGCCGTTCCAGGGCGCAGATATCTGGACGCTGTACGAACTCTCCTGGCTCAACAGCAAAGGCGTGCCGCAGGTGGCGGTAGGCGAAGTGGTACTGCGCGCGGACAGCGAAAACCTGATCGAGTCCAAGAGCTTTAAGCTCTATCTTAACAGTTTTAACCAGACGCGTTTCGCGGACTGGGGCGAAGTGCGCCAGACACTCGAGCGCGATTTGCGTGCCTGCGCCAATGGCGAGGTCAGCGTGGCGCTGTTCCGTCTGGGCGAAGTGGAAGGACAGCCGATCGGCCATTTCAATGGCGATGTCATTGACGAGCAGGATATCGAGATTCACGACTATGCTTTTAACGCCGATTATTTAGTGCAGGCTGCGGGCAGTGAAGTGGTGGAAGAAACGCTGGTGAGCCATTTGCTGAAATCCAACTGTCTGATCACCCATCAGCCCGATTGGGGCTCTGTGATGATTCGCTACAAAGGCCCACGTATCGATCGTGAAGCCCTGCTGCGTTACCTGATCTCATTCCGTCAGCACAATGAATTCCATGAACAGTGCGTTGAGCGCATTTTCAACGACATTCAACGCTTTTGCCAACCAGAAGCCCTGACTGTTTATGCACGTTATACGCGCCGTGGTGGACTGGATATTAATCCGTGGCGCAGCAACGTCCCCTTCTCTCCCGGGTTTTCCCGCCTGGTCCGTCAGTAACAGATTGCGAGACGCCTCGCAGGCCGCAGCACGGATGCGCGGTTCCACTTGAGCATTCACTGCGGACAACGTTACTCTGTCAAAGGCGCTAAGGTTTAGACCTGCGTCCCGAAGGATTTTCGTCACTGCGTTCAGCAAGTTAAGCGCAGCGTCACCCGCCACGCATTTGCGTGTAAAGGAGTTCTCTTGATTACACATATCAGCCCGCTTGGCTCAATGGATCTGCTCTCCCAGTTGGAAGTCGACATGCTGAAGCAAACGGCCAGCAGCGACCTTTACCAGCTTTTTCGCAACTGCTCACTCGCGGTGCTCAACTCCGGCAGCCAGACCGACAGTAGTCAGGAACTGCTCTCCCGTTTTGAAAATTTCGACATCAACGTGCTGCGCCGTGAGCGCGGCGTCAAACTCGAACTGATTAATCCTCCGGAAGAAGCCTTTGTTGATGGCCGTATTATTCGCTCATTGCAGGCCAACCTGTTTGCCGTGTTGCGCGATATTCTGTTTGTGAATGGCCAGCTTGAGCGCAACGATCAGCAAAACGCTGATGATTCCGCTCACATCACGAATCAGGTGTTTTCGATTCTGCGTAACGCGCGTGCGCTGCACATTGGCGAATATCCCAACACCGTGGTGTGCTGGGGTGGTCACTCGATTAACGCGGTGGAGTATCAGTATTGCCGCAATGTCGGTACGCAAATGGGCCTGCGTGAACTCAACATCTGCACCGGCTGTGGGCCTGGCGTGATGGAAGCGCCGATGAAAGGTGCCGCGGTGGGTCATGCCCAGCAGCGCTATCATGACAGCCGTTTCATTGGCCTGACCGAACCGTCAATTATCGCGGCTGAGCCACCAAATCCGCTGGTGAATGAACTGATCATCATGCCAGATATCGAAAAGCGTCTTGAGGCGTTTGTGCGTATTGCGCATGGCATCGTGATTTTCCCAGGCGGCGTCGGTACGGCAGAAGAGCTGCTGTATCTGCTGGGCATTCTGATGAATCCCCACAACAGCGATCAGGTGTTGCCGCTGATTCTGACCGGCCCGAAAGAGAGCGCCGATTACTTCCGCGTTCTGGATGATTTCATCGTTAATACGCTGGGTGAAACCGCGCGTAAGCACTACAAGATCATCATTGATGATGCTGCTGAAGTGGCGCGTCTGATGAAGAAAGCCATGCCGCAGGTGAAAGAGTATCGCCGCGAAACTGGCGATGCCTACAGCTTTAACTGGTCGATTCGCATCGCGCCAGAGTTGCAGGTACCGTTTGTACCGACGCACGAAAACATGGCTAACTTGAAGCTGTTCCCGAACCAGCCAGCGGAAAAACTGGCTGCTGATTTGCGTCGCGCTTTCTCTGGTATTGTTGCCGGCAACGTTAAGGAGGTCGGTATTCGCGAAATCCGCGAGAAGGGGCCTTACAAACTGCACGGCGACGCCGACATTATGCATCGCATGGATGAACTGCTGCAGGGCTTCGTCGCCCAGCAGCGTATGAAGTTGCCAGGCAGCGCCTACATCCCCTGCTACGAAATCATTAAATAACCCATCAGGAAGGCAGCCTGCGGGCTGCCATTATCACTATGTCGTTTCATCTTCTGATTATTGATGCGCTGAACCTGATCCGCCGTTTGCATGCCGTGCAAGGCACGCCCTGCCGCGAAGCCTGCGTTGCCGCGCTGCATCAGCTTTTAGGCCACACGCAACCGACGCACGTCGTGGCGGTATTCGATAGCCACGATCGCCACCCTGGCTGGCGGCATCAACTGCTGCCCGATTACAAAGCGGGCCGCCCACCGATGCCGGATGATTTGCAGATGGAGATGCCCGTTATCCAGCAGGCCTTTGAGGCTGTCGGCGTGCGTTGCTGGGTCGCCGATCTCGATGAAGCTGACGATCTCGCTGCCACGCTGGCGGTGAAAATGGCCGATGCCGGACATCAGGCAACTATCGTCTCCACCGACAAAGGTTATTGCCAGCTTTTAGCGCCGAATATCCGCATCCGTGATTATTTCCAGAAACGCTGGCTGGACGTGCCTTTCATCGATCACGAGTTTGGCGTCGTGCCCGCACAATTACCCGATTACTGGGGACTGTGCGGCATTAGCAGCAGCAAAATCCCCGGCGTTACCGGCATCGGCCCCAAAAGCGCCCGCGATTTGCTCACGCAGTTTGGCACCCTGGAAGCCCTGTATCAGCAGTTCGATCAGGTTCCGGAAAAGTGGCAAAAGAAATTGCGCGATCACCAGCAGATAGCAGAAATTTGCCGCCAGGTCTCAACGTTAAAGCGCGATTTGGTTCTGAAGGGGAACTTAAATACGTTGCGGTATAAGGCTTGAATAGCGGTTGCAGCACCCTCTGCCACATAAACACGCGAATCTATTGATAGGTGATAGGTGATAGGTGATAGGTGATAGGTGCAAAAAATTGCACTGCGACGAACTTAACCCGAGAGATCCTGCGAAATAATTTGTGCTACAGCAAGGCGGCAAGTGCGTGAGTCCCCGGGAGCATACGCCAGTATGTGACCGGGGCGAACAAGCGCAGCCAACGCCGCTGTAGTGCAAAGTATGAAGCAGGATTAGCGTTCGTCGCGACGGCCGCCTACAGCCGCCCAAAGCCGGCGCACATGTACAGTAATCTCTTCCCGATCGTGATACAGCTGGCGCGCCTGAATCTGGGCATTCACGCCCTTCTCTTTCAATGCCGCATCCATCATGGCCAGATTTTGCGTCACTTCTTCATAACGCTTTTTCATCGGCAGCTTGAGGTTGAAAATCGCCTCACGGCACCAGCCGTTGACCAGCCACTCCGTCATCAAACTGGCGACGCGAACGGGTTTTTCCACCATGTCACACACCAGCCAACTAATGTTATTGCGCGATGGGCGGTATTTGAAACCGTCTTCACGGCAGTGCGTGACTTGCCCGGTATCCATGAGGCTGGGCGCCATCGGGCCGTTATCTACGGCGTACACCCACATGCTGCGTTTAACCAGCTGATAGGTCCAGCCGCCAGGACACGCGCCAAGATCCACGGCATACATGCCGCTGCCCAGGCGCTCATCCCACTCATCGGCCGGGATGAAGACGTGAAACGCCTCTTCCAGCTTCAGCGTTGAACGGCTTGGCGCATCTGACGGGAACTTGAGGCGCGGGATACCCATATAGAACGGGGAGTTGTTCTCTGGCAGCGAATAACCGACATAGCAGGTACCCGGAGCAATAAAGAACACATGAATCACTGGACGTTTCGGCGATTCGTAGTTGAGCAGGATTTTGCTCTCACGCAGGCTGGCGCGCAGCGGTACGGTTAACTTACGACAGAACTTGGTCAGTTCTTTCGCTTCATTGGTATCCGGCACTTCGACACGCAGCTCGCCGCCCTTCTCCACCACACCGGTTAGCATGCCGACAATCGGGGTAATACGATCTTCTGGCGGCAAATCGCGCAGCAGTTCACCCACCACCAGCATCTGACGGGCAAAAATCAGCTCGGCAAACGGCAGCGTTTGAATCAGCTTTTCGGCATCTTCCTGCTGATAGCACTCATAGAGCACGTAACCAGAATCATCTTTGACACGGGCAAAACCGTAAACTTCACGTTCAGCGGCTTTGGCGCTGATCTCTGCCGCACACTCTTTCTCAAAGCCAGGACGGCAATAGAGTAAAACTTTATTCATGGCGATCCGCCTTTCGTTTAAGACGCAATGCGCCAATCAACATCAAGAACCAGCCAATCAGGAAGAACAACCCTCCCACTGGCGTAACAAAAACCCAAAACTTCAAGTGCGACAACGCTAAACAATACAGGCTGCCACTGAACAACACGGTGCCAAGCGCCAGCGCAGCGCTGCTCCAGTAAAACCAGATATTGGCGCGACGCAGCATTGCCGCACCCAAACCAATCACCGCCAATGTGTGATAGGCCTGATATTCAAGGCCGGTATGGATCCACGCCATTTCGGCCGGGCCGAGCGATTTGCTCAGCACGTGTGCCCCAAAAGCACCAAAGGCCACCAGCAGAAATCCGCTGATGGCGGCAAACACAAACATGGCACGACTGGACATTCATTGTTCCTCAGGATGAAACTGCACATCACTGTGCAGCACTCAACGCGTTAGTGATCGTAGCGAAAGCGGAATTTTTCTTGTTCAGCTGCGGCTTTTTCCAGGATCCACTGACGAAAGGCGGCTATTTTACCCAGTTCTGCCTGACTGTCATGACAAACCAGATAAAAAGCATTTTTACTGACTAACACGTCATTAAATGGACAGACCAGCCGTCCAGCTTCAATTTCACTCTGCGCCATCACATTATTAGCCAGCGCCACGCCCTGGCCGTGAATCGCCGCCTGCAGCACCATCGCGCTATGGCTGAAGATCGGCCCCTGCTGCACATTAATGTGCTGCAATCCTAGCTGACGGATATAGGATTGCCAGTCGCGGCGCGAAGCATCATGCAGCAGCGTAAAGTGTGCCAGATCGGCGGGCGTTTTAAGCGGATGGTCGCCAGTCAGAAACATGGGCGAGCAGACCGGCAGCAAATATTCGGCATACAGTTTCTCAACGCGCAGACCCGGCCAGTTACCGCGCCCATAGAAAATCGCCACATCAACATCATCGGCCAGTTTCTCTTCATCACGGTCCACCGCCTGAATACGCACATCGATGCCCGGATAAGTCATATTAAAGCTGGAAAGACGGGGCACCAGCCATTGAATGGCAAAGCTGGGCAACAGACTGACGGTTAAGGCACCCTTCGCGCTACGCGCCTGAAGTTTACGCGTCGCATCGTTGATAGCCGAGAAGATCTCTTTAATATCCAGATAGTAGCTTTGACCTTCTTCTGTCAGTAAAAGCGAACGATTCCTCCGTCGAAATAGCTTAAGACCGAGGAAATCTTCCAGAGATTTAATCTGGTGGCTAACTGCTGCCTGGGTGACAAACAGCTCTTCAGCGGCTTTTGTAAAGCTTAAATGGCGGGCTGCAGCATCGAAGACGCGTAAAGCATTAAGCGGTGGAAGGCGTTTAGACATGGTTTTCCATCAGCGGATTCACAAGGTAACAGTCCGACTTATACAAGGTCGTTACGTATTAGTTATTTTAATCCGAGACATTATAATTTGTCCGTTGAGGAAGCTCCAGCAAATACCTATAGTTGCCGCACTTCCTGAGCCGGAACGAAAAGATTTCTGGAAACGTGCGAGAGATCGCAGACTTTTGGAGAGCTTTTGGCTTGTGGTCGTGATGTTGTGTTTGCATTTTGATCTGACGATTGCAGATCAAACTTTTAATTCCTGTAGATTTACCCTGTCTGTCCAAGTGATTTTATGCAGCACCGCAAATTGCGGTGCTTTTTTTTGTCCTACACATCCCTGTGTACCCCTTTCGGGCCGTCACTGAAGCGACGTAAAAATTTCTCCGGGAAATTTTTTGGCTTGCTGCTTACTGACCCATCTCAACCATCTCTTTCACATCTGTACGATTGATCTGCTGCTCGTTGCCATTGGCATCTTTATAACTGATCATACCGGTTTCATCGTCAACTTTCGGTTTCCCGTCCGCTACAATGGTGCGACCATCATTGGTATGCATGACATAATTGCTGGAACAAGCAGCCAGGGTAAAGGCCATGGTACACACGGCCAGCACTGCGGCGAGTTTTTTCATCTTCTATCTCCTTGCAGATTGATTGCATTAAACCACCCGCAAGCGCTGACCAGAGGCAGCAAAAAGTGAAATCGACTGGTAAAGGTCGATTCGTTATGCGGGTTGCGGTTCAAACCTTGCAATAAATAGCATAACGCGCTTTTCCAGCTTTGCCAGCGAATCGGCCGGGTTTCAGCCTGGTCCTAAAATTGAATACAGTGGGTTTCGTATGACCATCTTCTCCCCAACCGCCTTCCGTGCGCAGTTTCCGGCATTAAGCGATGCGGGCGTTTATCTTGATAGCGCAGCCACTGCCCTGAAGCCTCAGGCTGTGATCGACGCCACATCGCAGTTCTATAGCTTGAGCGCAGGCACCGTGCATCGCAGCCAGTTCAAATCAGCACGCGACCTGACAGAGAAGTATGAACAGGCGCGCGGCCGGGTGGCCAAATGGCTGCACGCGGGCGATGACCGTCAGATTGTCTGGACGCGTGGCACCACGGAGGCCATCAATCTGGTGGCGCACAGCTGGCTGGCACCGCGCTTACAACCTGGCGATGAAATCGTAGTCAGCGAAGCCGAGCATCACGCCAATCTGGTGCCGTGGCTAATGGTGGCAAAAGCCGCAGGCGCGAAAGTGGTGAAATGGCCGATTGGCGCGGATCGTCTGCCCGATATTCGTCTACTGCCTGATTTGCTAAACGCACGCACTAAGCTGCTGGCGATTGGGCAGATGTCGAATGTCACCGGTGGCTGTCCGGATCTGGCACAGGCGATTACCCTGGCACATTATGTTGGCGCCAAAGTGATGGTAGATGGCGCACAGGGCGTGGTGCACGCGCCCCCCAACGTTCAGGCGCTGGACATCGACTTTTACGCCTTCTCCGCGCACAAGCTGTATGGCCCAATGGGGATTGGTGCGCTGTACGGCAAAGCCGAGCTGCTGGAAGAGATGGATGCGTGGCAAGGCGGCGGCAAGATGTTAACGCACGTCGACTTTAATGGCTTCACGCAGCAGGCGGTACCGTGGCGATTTGAAGCCGGCACGCCCAATGTCGCGGGCGTGGTGGGCCTGAGCGCGGCGCTGGAATGGCTGTCGCATCACCACGCTGAAAAAGCAGAGATGTGGTGCCAGCAACTGGCCAGCCTCGCCGAAGAGCAATTAGGCGAGATTCCCGGCTTTCGCAGTTTCCGTTGTGGTAATGCCAGTCTGCTGGCGTTTGATATCGCGGACATTCATCACAGCGATATTGTCACGCTGCTGGCAGAGCAGGATATTGCGCTGCGCGCCGGACAGCACTGTGCACAGCCATTAATGGCGGCACTGGGTGTTAGCGGCACCCTGCGCGTATCATTCGCCCCCTATAATAATTTGCAGGACGTGGATGCGCTGGTGCGCGCCATGCATCATGCCGTAGACCTGTTGAGTGAATAACGTTATGACCACCCTGATCGGCCCACATCCGTTTGGCGATGTGATTACTGAAGCCAGCCTGACCGAAAAATTTTCCCATTTTCATCAGTGGGAAGATCGCTATCGCCAGCTGATCCAGCTCAGCCGCCAGTTACCCGCTCTGGAAGATGACGTGAAGACGGCAGAGATTGAGCTGAGCGGTTGCGAAAATCGTGTCTGGCTGAGCAGCCAACGGCTACCCAACGGCAAACTGCACTTTTACGGCGACAGTGAAGGCCGCATCGTGCGCGGTTTGCTGGCGGTGCTGTTGACGGCGGTGGAAGGCAAAACGCCAGCCGATCTGTTAGCACAGGATCCGCTGGCGTTGTTTGATACTTTAGGCCTGCGTGCGCAGCTTAGCGCCTCACGCAGCAGTGGCTTAAAAGCGTTGGCGGATGCAGTGCAGCGCCACGCACGCGCGCATCAAGCAGCCTGACGCGCCGCACGCGCGAGGAATTTCTTCAACGCGTGCGACACCGCGATAAACCCGAAAGTGGCGGTCACCATGGTGGCCGCACCGAAGCCCGCCGCACAATCCATACGTTTCGGGCCTTCAGCGGTGCTTTTGGAAGTGCAGACACTGCCATCCAGCTGCGGATACACCAGCGCTTCCGTCGAAAACACACAATCAATGCCCAGCTTACCTTTGCTGTTTTTGATCACGCCAAAATCACTCTTCAGGCGCTCACGCAGTTTTGCCGCCAGCGGATCCTGAATGGTTTTGGCTAAATCACTGACCTGAATCTGCGTCGGATCGATCTGCCCGCCCGCACCGCCAGTGGTGATCAATGGAATCTTGTTACGACGACACCAGGCAATCAGCGCGGCTTTCGGGCGCACACTGTCAATCGCATCAATCACGTAATCAAAACCGGCTGACAGCATTTCAGCGGTGTTATCCGGCGTGATGAAATCATCAATGCAGATCACTTCGCACTCAGGATTTATGGCGCGAATACGCTCCGCCATCACCTCGGTTTTCGCTTGTCCTACTTTTCCTTGCAGGGCGTGGATCTGGCGATTGGTGTTGGTAATGCAGACGTCGTCCATATCGATCAGCGTGATTTTACCAATCCCGGTGCGTGCTAACGCTTCGGCAGACCACGAACCGACACCGCCGATACCAATCACACAAAAATGGGCGTCGGCAAAACGCTGCAGCGCCTCTTCCCCATACAGACGTGCCGTACCGCCAAAACGTTGCCGCCAGGCATCGCTGACTACTTTCATATCAAACCTTTTGATGCGGTGCGCATAAATGCGCACCCTACAGAAACAGTGATGGACGCATTGGATCGCGAAGACTGGCGACCCATGGCAAATCAGCTGAATACTCCCGCTGATTTGCCGCAGGGAAGAATATCAATTCGCCCCGATAATCAGTGAACCATTATTGCCATTTTGCGGATTGCTGAACAGCGGCTGTCCTGCACCTGGCGCGGCTTTCAGCACCCAAACGCGGCCATAGTGATTATAAAATCCGGCAAGATGCGCAGCGTCTGGACCCACACCCTGATAGATGTCGAAGTGCTGACCTTTGATCGCCCCACCCACATCCAGTGCCACCATCAGGCGCATCTCATACTTGCCGTTAAATTTGCCCTTCTCGTTCAACTGCGGCACTTCGGCTAACAGCGCCGTGCCTGCGGGAATCAATGAACGATCGGATGCGACAGACGCTTTGGCAATCAAAGGCACTGCGCTGGCACCGCGCACCGGCACATACTCTTCTGGCTTAAAGAACACGAAGGATTGATTGGTCTCCAGCACGTCACGCACCTGCTCCGGCGTATGTTCCTGTGCCCACTGGCGAATCGCCTGCATCGACATATCTTCTCGCTTCACTTCACCACGATCGATCAGTTCTTTGCCGATACTGTGATAGGCCCAGCCATTTTTACCGCCGTAGCCGAAGAAGCGCAGTGGACGGCCGTCACCGAAATCAACGTAGCCGCTGCCCTGCACGTCCATCATAAAGTTGTCGATCAGCGAGTTGCTCCAGGCAATCACGTAACGATCGTCAAGTCCGCCACTATATATAGAAGCACGGCTCGGCAGCTTCTGACCGCGCGTGCGCGGTGGCATGCGATAAATGGGATACTGGAACTCACCCTGACGCGTGTAGCGTGCTTCCACCACAGGGGTGTAGTAGCCGGTAAACTGCACGTTACCGTAATTATCGGTGCCTTCCATCTGATAAGCGTTAAGTCCAAACTGGCTCAACTGACGGGTATCGGCACCGGAGAGCAGCCAGTTCTGAATAGCGCTGTAAGTGCCGGTGTTGCGGCTGTATAAGCCGCTGGAGGCACTCTGAATCTGCTGAATCTGCACACCAAAATCTCTGCCATTCACCGGACGCCCTTTGGCATTCGGTTCATTGACCAGCCCAAGCGGTTGCTCCAGCTTGCCATCAATATATTGCTGACCACGGTCAGTCGGTTTAGAACTACAACCTGCTAACAGCGCGAGAAACGCGCCAGTAAGTGCATACTTCGCCCAATGTCCTTTCATCACTTTCTCTTTTTCTCGGTTGTTTGCACCGCGACGATAGCAAAGGGGCAGAGAGAATGAAATCCGCCGCGAGTTACCGCGCTCACATCTGTACAATTAATCGCCCAATGGCACTATTAATCACCAACTGGCTGTAAATTTAAGGCTTTAACACAAAAAGGGGTTGCATCGCCGCGCGTCGAGAGTATAGTGCGCATCCACGGACGCGGGGTGGAGCAGCCTGGTAGCTCGTCGGGCTCATAACCCGAAGGTCGTCGGTTCGAATCCGGCCCCCGCAACCAATTCTTCTTAAGTGAAGAGACAATTTGAAAGTCGTGTAACGCGTCAGACGGACGCGGGGTGGAGCAGCCTGGTAGCTCGTCGGGCTCATAACCCGAAGGTCGTCGGTTCGAATCCGGCCCCCGCAACCAATTGTCTTAAGAAGAATACAATGTGAAAAGTCGCTTAATGCGGCAGACGGACGCGGGGTGGAGCAGCCTGGTAGCTCGTCGGGCTCATAACCCGAAGGTCGTCGGTTCGAATCCGGCCCCCGCAACCAATTACAGATAAGCACCTTAACGGGTGTTTTTTTGTTTTTGGCTTCCGGTAAAAAAAGCGGCGCAGTGGCCGCCCTCCTCTCAGCGACGCGCCAGCACCGCACCTTTATCGAAATACGCCTTAATGCCATGCAGAATCGCCTCAGCCACCTGATGCTGATAACGGGGCGTGCGCAGCTTACGCTCCTCCTCCACATTACTGATAAACGCGGTCTCCACCAGAATCGACGGAATATCCGGGGCTTTAAGCACCGCAAACCCTGCCTGATCCACCGTGCGTTTATGCAGGTGATTAATGTGGCCCATGCGTGATAACACCTCTTTGCCGAACTTAAGGCTGTCGCTGATGGTCTGCCGCTGCACCATATCGAA
Organism: Pantoea sp. ME81; assembly: GCF_903970985.1. Classification (NCBI taxonomy): domain Bacteria; kingdom Pseudomonadati; phylum Pseudomonadota; class Gammaproteobacteria; order Enterobacterales; family Erwiniaceae; genus Pantoea; species Pantoea sp. ME81. The sequence continues at coordinate 86,612 of NZ_CAJCKS010000001.1, forward strand.
CATGGTGTGATCCAGATAGCGGTCACCGCTCATGCTCACCCCACCAATCAGATCCGATTCGTTCTGGGTTTGTGCCAGGAAGCGCGCTGCGGTTGAGGTTGCGCCGCTGGTCGAAAGGGCGAACACCGACGAACCGCGCGCCGCACGGCTGGTAAAAGCATCGGCGTGAATCGAGACAAACAGATCAGCGCGCTGTTTACGTGCTTTCGCTACCCGCACGCGCAGCGGGATAAACACATCCTCGTTGCGCGTCATATACGCCTTCATGTTGCGCTCTTTGTCGATCAGCGCCTTCAGATAGCGACCAATCTTCAACACAATGTCTTTTTCGCGCGTTTTGTATTTGCCATGTGCACCGGGATCTTCGCCACCGTGACCGGGATCGATCATGATGATGATCGGACGATCGCGCCCCGCTTTGCCCGGCAAAGGTGCTTGCGCTGGTTGATCACGCTCAAGATCGCCCTGGTTGTAATCGTTCAGTAACGCCAGTAGCGGATCCTCTTCCGGCGAGGGCTGGCTCGGATAGAGATCGACCACTAAGCGATGTTTGATTCCCGCAACCGGTGCCAGCGTGAAGATCTTCGGCGCAACGTTGCGTTTCAGCTCCAGCACCACCCGCACCGTGTTGGCATCAAACTGGCCAACTCGCGCATGTTTGATATAGGGATCGTCAACGCGCACCTGCTTATCCACCCCTCTCAGGACCGGATTGATATGCAGGTTATCGATGTCGATCACCAGACGATCGGGATTGCTCAACGTGAACTGTTTGTACTTGAGGGGGACGTTCGACTCCAGCGTCACGCGGGAGTAGGTTGACGAAGGCCAGATGCGCACCGCCACAATGTGCTGACTGGCCGCCAGCCCGGTTCGCGTTACGCTTAATAGCATGAGCGCGCCCGCACCCTGTAATAATCGTCGTCGTGTAAAAGCTTCGGACATGCCGCTCCAACTGCTGTGTAATGTCTAAAATATCGTCAATCGACGAGTGAAAGGCGAAAACTTTGCTTAGCAAGCCGTGTCATGTTTTGCCAGAAAAACCAGATAATGCAGGCTGTTAGCATAGGTTGCATCAGGAAAATCGTAAAGTAACGTCAGGCCCGGCGCTTGCATTAGCTGGCAAAAGAGCATAAAAATACACAAATTACGAATAAACATTCACAGAGGGTTTGCCGTGAAGGAACGTAGTACTGAACTGGTTCAGGGGTTTCGCCATACCGTTCCCTATATAAATGCCCACCGTGACAAGACCTTTGTCATTATGCTTGGCGGCGAAGCTATCGAGCATGAGAACTTTTCCAACATCGTTAACGACATTGGCTTGTTGCATAGTCTCGGCATTCGCCTGGTGGTTGTCTATGGTGCCAGACCGCAAATTGATGCCAGCATGGCGCAACAGCAGCTGGAACCGATTTACCACAAACACACGCGCGTAACCGATGCCCAATCACTGGAACTGGTGAAGCAGGCCGCCGGACGTTTGCAGTTGGATATCACCGCGCGGCTGTCGATGAGCCTGAATAACACCCCGCTGCAGGGCGCGCACATCAACGTGGTAAGCGGTAACTTTATTATTGCCCAGCCGCTGGGCGTCGATGATGGCGTGGACTACTGCCACAGCGGCCGTATTCGTCGTATCGATGAAGAAGCCATCCATCGTCAGCTGGATAATGATGCCATTGTGCTGCTCGGCCCAGTCGCGGTGTCGGTGACCGGTGAAAGCTTTAACCTGACATCAGAAGAAGTGGCCACGCAGTTGGCGATTAAGCTAAAAGCCGAGAAAATGATTGGCTTCTGCTCTGAACAAGGCGTCACCAACCGCGAAGGTACCATTATCTCTGAGCTGTTCCCCAACGAAGCGCAGGCGCGTATCGATGAGATGGAGAACGACGGTGATTTCCTGTCGGGCACCGTGCGTTTCCTGCGCGGCGCGGTGAAAGCCTGCCGCAGCGGCGTGCGTCGTAGCCACCTGATCAGCTATCAGGAAGATGGCGCATTGATTCAGGAACTGTTCTCGCGTGACGGTATTGGTACGCAGATTGTGATGGAGTCCGCTGAGCAGATTCGTCGCGCCACCATCAACGATATTGGCGGCATCCTCGAATTGATTCGCCCGCTGGAGCAGCAAGGCATTCTGGTGCGTCGCTCACGCGAGCAGTTGGAAATGGAGATCGACAAATTCACCATTATTCAGCGCGACAATCTGACCATCGCTTGTGCCGCGCTCTATCCTTTCCCGGATGAGCAGATTGGTGAAATGGCCTGCGTGGCGGTGCATCCCGATTACCGCAGTTCTTCACGCGGTGAGCTGTTGCTGGAGCGTGTGGCGCTACAGGCACGCCAGATGGGATTGAAGAAGCTGTTTGTACTGACCACCCGCAGTATTCACTGGTTCCAGGAACGCGGCTTTACGCCGGTGGATATTGAATCACTGCCGGAGAGTAAGAAGCAGATGTATAACTATCAGCGCCGTTCGAAAGTGTTGATGGCGGATTTGCGCTAACGGCGGGGAATGCCAGCTAGCGCGGTTAAAGGCAGCGTAGGGTAGGTTTCGCTAAACGGTCTGGAATTGCCCAACGTCTTAAACTGATAACGTTGTCAGGATGCGCATCCACGCGCATCCAATTAAACATCTGCATTGACCTGCGGTCGGTTTCTTTACCGACCTCAACTCTCGCTCAGAATGACTCTCCGCTTAACCGGTCCAACAATCCGCTGCGACGCTGAGTGCGTAATTGCACCGCACGACGAAATACGCCTTCATCGCTGTAAAGGGTTAACTGTTTGCGCGCACGCGTAATGGCGGTGTAAATCAGTTCGCGGGTGAGTACCGGTAAAAACTGTGCCGGCATCACCAGCGCGGTATGGTCGAACTCCGATCCTTGCGATTTATGCACCGTCATCGACCAGGCCGTATCATGCGCCGGTAACCGGCTTGGCTGTACGGCTTTGATGCTGCCATCCGGCAACGGGAAGAAAACTTTCAGCAGCCCTTCATCATCAAACAGCGTAATGCCAATATCGCCGTTAAACAGCCCAAGCGCGCTGTCATTGCGAGTCACCATCACCGGACGGCCCTGATACCAGCGGCTCCCCCCCAGCGGACGACGAATCAGCTGCATCTGCATCAGTTTTTGCTCAATACGCTGATTTAATCCCTGCACGCCAAACGGCCCTTCGCGCAATGCGCACAGCAGCTGATAACGCCCAAATGCGTGCAGAATCTCTGCGGGCTGTGCTCGCTGGCTCACCAGCCGCAGGAATGGACGGTAGCCTTCCGCGATATCATTCAGCATTGCCTGATAGGCCTCGCCATCATTGAGTGGCTGGCGTGATATATCGCTGAAGCCCGCGTTAAATGCGGCCTCAACCGCCTTTGGCTCACCGGCATTGACCGCAGCCGCCAGCTTGCTGATGCCCGAGTTAGCATCAAAGCGATAGCTCTTGCGTAGTAGGCAGATGGCGTCGCGCACGGCTGGCGCGCTGTCATCATCGTGGCCTTCAACCTGGCAACCGGTTAACGCACTCAGCTGGGCTGCACGCGCGACGCTGTATCCCGCTTCCGCACAGCGGCAAATATCGCCCAGTACCGCACCGGCTTCTACTGACGCCAGCTGATCGCGGTCACCAAGAAAAATCACGCGCGCCTGGGGTGGCAGTGCGGCGATGAGATTAGCCATCATGCCCAAATCAACCATTGAGGCTTCATCCACCACCAGCACATCCAGATGCAGCAGGTTACCGGCGTGATAGCGCAAGCGCTGGGTTTCGGGCTGGGCACCGAGCAAACGGTGCAGCGTGGTAGCTTCCGCTGGGAAGCGTTGGCGCTCGGTGTCGCTGACCGGCAGTTTTTGCAGCGCTTTACCGAGTGATTCGGTTAAACGCGCCGCCGCTTTGCCGGTCGGGGCTGCCAGTTGAATGCGCAGTGCACCCTGGCTCAGGCGAATCAATGCCGCCAGCAGTTTTGCCACGGTGGTGGTTTTCCCGGTGCCTGGGCCGCCGGAAATGACTGCAGTTTTCTGCGTTAGCGCCACCGCTGCCGCGATTTTTTGCCAGTCATCGGGTTCAGTACCAAACAGGTTATCCAGCACGTCGCGCACGGTTTCACTGGCAAACTGCTGGGTTGCAGACTGCGCCTGAAAGAAGTGTGCCACCTGCCCTTCGTTATGCCAGAGACGATGCAGATAAAGACGCCCATCGCTGAGAACTATCGGCGCTGCCTGCTCGCTGCTGTTGCTGTTGCTGTTGCTATTGCTATTGCTGTTGCTGTTGCTGTTGCTGTTGCTGTTGCTGTTGCTGTTGCTGTTAATCAGAGCAGGCCAGCCAGCCATCACTTGCGTCCAGTCCTGCGGTTCACCCGCCGCCAGCCAGATAGCCTGCGCCAGTTCAGGATGGCGGCCATTGAATAACCCTTCACGGCTCAGCTGTGACAGCGGTAAGCAGACGTGCCCCTCACCCGCTTCCGCGCTGAGACAGGCAGCCGCCAGGAGGCGTGCTGGCTGCGTGTCATCCGCCAGCAACAGGGCGAACTGAACATCCAGTGAGCGCAGCAAACGCAGCTCAACCGCCTGTTGAAGTAGCGCTGTAATGCCACTCATGCCGAGGCTCCCTGCCCGCGAAACAGGCTATCCAGTTGTGAAACAAAATCCAGAGTTGGCCGTGTGTGGAATACGCCGTTGGCCGGTGAAGTGCCATCCATGCCACGCAGGAACAGATAAAACACGCCGCCAAAGTGCTGCTCGTAGTCATAATCTGCCACGCGATGTTGAAGATAGCGATGTAGCGCCAGCGTGTAGAGCTGATATTGCAAATCATAGCGGTGGTCGATCATCGCCTGTCTCATCGCTGCTGGCGTATAAGCTTCGTGGCTGTCGCCCAGCCAGTTGGATTTGTAATCCAGCAGGTAATATTTGCCTTGCCAGCGGAACACCAGGTCAATGAAGCCTTTCAACATGCCCTGTACCTCACGAAAATCGAGCGGCGGCGCATCGGACGATAAAGCATCCTGACGGATCAGCGCATCCAGATCATTCGCGGTCAGCAAACCGTCAATCGGCAAGTAGAAGCCCATCTCCACGAGTCGATCGCTGGTCTGTACCTGACCGAGCTGTATCCCCTGATCGTTGAGCGGCGTACTCACCACTCGCGCAATCCAATCCGTCAGTATCGGTTGCCAGTACAATGGATACCCATTCTGCTGCAGATGTTGCTCCAGCAATGCGGCCGTGGGGGGATATGGGAAATCGAGAGATTCGAACAGTTCATGCAGGAAAGTCCCCGGCGCGGCGCCGCGCGGGAAATGGTGCGGTGTCAGTGCAGCTTCAGCGATCTCTTCCTGCTGTTCTTCGCCTGCGGCTTCCAGATCGAAGCGTGGCATCACATCAAGTAGTCGCTGGCTACCGTGTTGCTGCAAGCCTGAGTAGCTGGTGACGCGCCAGGGTTCCACCAGCGTGCGGCTAACGGTGCGGGCAGCCAATGTGTCATGAGCGGGATCAGGCGCGTGCCAGCGTTCGGCTACCTGTTCCTGCACGTGCATCACCTCGGTACCCGCGACATTGTGCTGATTGAGTAAAGTTTCCAGCTGTGCCGCTGTCGCCGCTTCACCACGCTGCAAAAGATGGCCCAGTGCGCTTTTATGCAGATCGCTCTCGCCTTCTTTTTTGCGCGTGCCGCGAAACAGCGGTGCCACACCTACGCTACAGTGATACACCGAACGGGTAAGTGCCACGTACAGCAAGCGCAGGTCTTCGGCCAAACGCTCCTGCTCGGCCATCGCCAGGCTTGCGTCATCGGCCTGCAGATCCAGCACCGCTTCAAAGTTGTCGCGATCGTGATACAGCGCGGTATCCGCCTCGCGGAATCCGGCGGCGAACGGGAGCCACACAAGCGGATATTGCAGTCCTTTAGATTTATGGATAGTGACGATCTGCACCAAATGGCGATCGCTTTCCAGACGCAATTGCTGGCTGGACGACTGGCTGTCCGGGCTGGCTATCTGCTGCGCCAGATAACGCACCAGCGCGTGCGGGCTGTCGAGCTGCGCCGCCGCTTCCTGCATCAGTTCACCCAGATGCAGCAAATCGGTCAGGCGGCGTTCGCCATTTTCTGAGGCGAGCAGGTTTTCCGCAAGCTGGCGTTCCTGTATCAGCTGGCGCAGCATCGGCAGTACGCCGCGCTGCTGCCACAGCAGTTGCCAGCGGGCAAAAGTCTCTACCAGCTCATCCCAGCCGCGCGCATCCTGATCCAATGCATCCAACTGTGCCGCATCAAAGGCAAACAGCGAGGTAGCGAGCGCCGTGCGCAGCATTCGCTCCTGTTCGGGTGCCAGCACCGCCTGCAGTAACCACAGCAACTCACGCGCTTCGGGCGTGGTGTAGACGCTGTCGCGGTTCGATAAATAGACCGAGGGAATGCCAAGCTGGTTAAGTGCTTCGCGGATCAGATTGGCTTCGTTGCGGCTGCGCACCAGCACCGTGATATCCGATGCCTGCACCGGGCGTTGCGCGGCCGCTTTACCCAGCAGCGCACGCTGTTGCTGCCCCGCCTGTAACCAGTGGCTGAT
>NZ_CAJCKS010000002.1:0-88251 GCF_903970985.1 Pantoea sp. ME81
GGTTCGCAGGCACCAGATGGAAGCCCTGATCGATACCCCACTGAAAATCATCGGCAGCGTAGCCTTGAGCGCGCTGACCAATTTGCACCACGCGCTGGCAGTCGAGCAGGCCTTCTTCTACCGCACGGCGGAATGTGGTGCCGTGGGCGATCTTTTCGCCGAACATCTCATCGTTGGTATCGGTGTGCGCGTCAATGTGGATCAGGCCCATCGGCCCGTGCTTCTTCGCCAGCGCGCGCAAAATAGGCAGCGTCAGCGTGTGATCGCCGCCGAGGGTTAAGGGGATAATCGGCCAATTATTCAGCTCGGTATAATAGTTTTCAATGATGTCGACCGACTTCAGCAGACTGTAGGTATTGATCGGCACATCGCCGAGATCGCCAACGCGCAACGAATCAAAAGGGGCTGCGCCGGTTGCCATGTTATACGGGCGAATCATCACTGAATCGGCGCGAATGGCGCGTGGCCCATAGCGCGTACCGCTGCGTTGCGATGTTCCGATATCCAGCGGAATGCCTACAAACGCCACATCAAGATCGGCAGGGGATTCGGCAGCGGGCAAACGCATCATGGTGCCACGGCCAGCGAAACGGGGCATCTCGTTGCCACCCTGCGGCTGAGGAAAATCGGTCATGACGAACTCCTTCGGCTAAGTGAGTCTTATCATGGCCTGAGGGAGGCGCGGGAAAAATCCTTGACAGTAAATAATCACTTCATAGATTGGTTAACTTTAGTCAGTAATCACTGAAGGAAATGCGGTGCAAACATTACCTAATCTCAAACTGCTGCAGGTGTTTGCCAGCGTGGTGGAAAATCAGGGCTACTCGCGTGCACAGCAGGCGCTGAATATGACCACCCCCGCCATCAGCGCTTACATGAGTGAGCTGGAAACGCAGCTGGGGTTTATTCTGTGCCAGCGCGGACGTGGCGGCTTTACCCTCACCAGCAAAGGCGAGCAGTTTCATCGCTACAGCCAGGAAATGCTGGCCACGCTGGCGGGTTGGCAGGAGCAGGTCGAGACGCTGAAAAGCGCGCAAGGTGGCACCTTTTCACTGGGCGTAGTGGATGCCACAGTCACTGACAGTACGCTGGACCTGCCGGCAGCAATTGCGCGCTTTAACCAGCGCTTTCCAGCGGTGTTTTTCAATCTCAGCGTGCGCGATCCCAATGAACTGCAGCAGCAGTTACTGGAAGACCGCCTTGATCTGGCAATCGGGCACTTTCCACTGCGTGCCAGCAATCTGGTCACCATTCCGCTTTATGAGGAGCAACACTGGTTGTATTGCAGTCCGCACCATCCACTGGCGCAGGGCGATCCGGATATGCGCACCGTGCAGCAAACCGGCATGGTGACGCGGCGTTACTGGAATCAGCAGGAGTTAAACAAGCGCGGCTTCCGCCAGACTAACGCCTCAGTGGAGAGTATAGAGGCGCAGTTGACGCTGATCCTCTCCGGGAGATATATCGGCTATTTGCCGGAGCATTACGCACAAAGCGGGGAACAGCAGGGCACGTTGTGCCGCTTGTTGCCACAGCATTTTCACTTCCGCGCACCGTTTTCGTTTGCCTTCCGCCGTGGACGCGCGCGCGAAACGTTGATCCGCGCGATGCGTGAAATTCTGAATCCAGCGCGAAAAAATAGCAGTGAAAGCTGACGCTGCGCCGATACTGTGTAAAAATACAGGCCAATTCAGCAAACAGTAATCAACATGGCCCTGACAGCAGCGATAAAAAGCCAGATTGCGCAATGGTATAAGGCGCTGCAGCAGCAGGTTCCTGACTTTATCCCCCGTGCGCCACAGCGTCAGATGATCGCTGAAGTGGCGAAAAGCCTGGCCGGTGATGAAGGCCGCCATCTGGCGATTGAGGCCCCCACCGGCGTGGGCAAAACCTTGTCTTATTTGATCCCCGGCATCGCGGTAAGCCGCGCCGAGGAGAAACGGTTAGTGATCAGCACCGCCAACGTCGCGCTGCAGGATCAAATCTTCAGCAAAGACCTGCCGCTGCTGAAAAAAATCATCCCCGATCTCACCTTCACTGCCGCATTCGGTCGTGGCCGCTATGTCTGTCCGCGCAATCTCGCGGCACTGGCTGCGACGGAAGATCAGCAAGGCGATTTGCTGCTGTATCTCGATGAAGAAGCGGTAACCGGGTCGAAAGAAGAGCAGAAGTTCTGTGCCAAACTGGAAAAGCAACTCAGCAGCTACAAATGGGACGGCCTGCGCGATCACTCCGATGTCTCAATTGATGACAGCCTGTGGCAGCGCCTTTCCACCGATAAAGCCAACTGCCTGGGGCATCACTGCCGCTGGTATCGTGAATGCCCGTTCTTTGTCGCGCGTCGTGAAATTGAGCAGGCCGATGTGGTGGTGGCGAACCATGCGCTGGTGATGGCGGCGATGGAGAATGAATCCGTATTACCGCCGCCTAAACATCTGATGCTGGTGCTGGACGAGGGCCATCATCTGCCTGAAGTGGCGCGTGATGCACTGGAGATGAGCGCGGAAATTACCCCCGGCTGGAGCAGCTTGCAGCTCGATCTGTTTGTGCGGCTGGTGGAAACCATCATGGCACAGTTCCGCCCGAAATCGCCGCCACCGCTGACCAACCCTGAGCGGTTAAAAGGCCATTGCGATGAGATGCGTGAACTGCTGCAAATCCTGTGCGACGCGCTCAATCCGCTGTTACCCGCGCACAATCAGCCGGGCGAGTTTCGTTTTGTGCTGGGTGAGTTGTCGGAAGAACTGATGACGATGTGCGCACGGCTGTTCAAACTGAGCGATGCATTGCGCGGGTTGAGCGAAGGGTTACTCAATGAGTTGGGTGAGCAAACCGGCAAAGCCGACATCATGCGTCTGCATCGGGCAATCATTCAGCTTAACCGCCAGTTTGGTTGGTTCGAATCGATCAGCAAACTGTGGCGACTGGCGGCGATGGAGAAAGCCTCTAATGCGCCGGTATCGAAATGGATTACCCGTGAAATTCGGGACGGCCAAGCGCATCTGCTATTCCACTGCGCCGGGATTCGCGTCAGCGATCAGCTGGAGAAACTGCTGTGGCGCAAGATTCCGCATGTGGTGGTGACCTCGGCGACCTTGCGTTCACTGAACAGCTTCAATCGGCTGCAAGAGATGTCAGGGCTAAACGAGAAAGCGGGCGATCGCTTTGTGGCGCTGGATTCGCCATTTAATCATGTCGATCAGGGCAAGCTGGTGATCCCGCAAATGCGCTATGAACCGCTGATGGCTAATGAAGCGGAGCACATTGCCGAGATGGCAGGCTTTTTCCTGCAACAAATGGCAGAAGAGAAGCACAAAGGCGTGCTGGTGCTGTTTGCCAGCGGGCGCGCGATGCAGCAGTTTGTCAGCCATGTCAGCGCATTACGCTTATCGATGTTGGTGCAGGGCGATCAACCTCGTTCGCGCTTAGTGGAACTGCATCGCCAGCGAGTCGAAGCGGGGCAAACCAGTATTCTGGTTGGACTGCAGTCTTTTGCTGAAGGCCTGGATTTAAAGGGCGATCTGCTGACGCAGGTGCACATCCATAAAATCGCTTTTCCCCCGGTAGACAGTCCGGTAATTTTGACCGAAGGGGAGTGGTTGAAGAGCCTTAAACGCTACCCTTTCGAAGTGCAGAGTCTACCGAGCGCTTCGTTTACGTTGATTCAGCAGGTCGGCCGTCTGATTCGTAGCCATCACTGCTTCGGGGAGATCGTGATATACGATCGGCGTCTGCTTAACAAAGCTTATGGCAGTCGGCTGCTGGCCGCCTTACCGGTGTTTCCGATTGAGCAACCGATGGTGCCGGAAGCCAGCATCAAACCAGCGGTCAAAGCAGTGGTTAAAGCCCCAGTAAAATCAGCGAAGCGTAAAAGTAAGAAATCTTAGGTGTGCCCAGGCGCACCTCAATGACCTTTTGGCAGCCGGATATCGGCGCGCCCTGGAAGCGGGAATGCCCTGATGGAACTGAATAAAATAATCAAAGAGATTGGGCGCGGTAAGAACCACGCGCGCGATATCGATTTCGACACCGCCGTTGCGCTGTACAGCGCGATGCTGGCGGATGAAGTACCCGAACTGGAACTTGGTGGTGTGCTGATCGCCCTGCGTATCAAGGGCGAAGGCGAAGAGGAGATGCGCGGTTTTTACCACGCCATGCAGCAGCAGATGATGAAGTTGCAGCCGCCCGCCAATCGCCCGATGCCGATTGTGATCCCCAGCTACAACGGCGCACGTCGTCAGGGCAATCTCACGCCGCTGTTAGCTTTACTGTTAAGCAAACTCGGGTTTCCGGTGTTGCTGCACGGTGTGAGTGACGATCCAACCCGCATCACCACCGAAGCGGTACTGGCAGCGCTGGATATTACGCCGGCCACCACCGCGCAGCAGGCACAAGCGAAACTGGAGAGCGGTGAGCTGGCGTTTATCACCATCGATCACCTGTGTGCACCGATGGCAAAACAGCTGTCGCTGCGCTGGCGTATGGGCGTGCGTAACAGCGCACATACGCTGGCGAAGCTGGCGACACCGTTTACCGAACGTGCCGCGTTGCGTCTGGCGAGTGTTTCCCATCCGGAATATGTGCCGCGCGTCGGCAAGTTCTTCCAGGATATTGATGCACCCGCCATCCTGCTGAATGGCACCGAAGGTGAAGTGTATGCCAACCCACAACGCTGTCCGGCGATTAACTACATTGGCGGTGCGGGCGCAGAGGCGGAAGTGTGGGTTGAGCGCCAGCCAGAAATCAGCGTGGAACTGCCAGAAAGTAAAAATGCGCAAGACACTGCAGACTGGATCAAACAGGTGCTGGCCGGCGAACGTGCCGTGCCGCAGGCGCTGCGTTTACAGCTGGCGTGCTGCTTAGTGGCCACCGGAGAGTCAGCGACGCTGGATGAGGCGGAAACGCGATTGCAGCAAGCTGGGATCTGACGGGTAAATCAATACCCGCAGCCTTGGGTTGCGGGTCAAACACACAGCCGAGATCTGGGAAATCCGGCAGTTAGGCTTTGACCAGCACGCTCTCCACCAGTTGCTGCCAGAAGCGGATACCAATCGGTATCAGATCATCATTGAAATCATAATGCGCGTTGTGCAATGGGGCGGAGGGGGATGCGCCATCGGCACCGAGCCAGAAGTAAGCACCAGGGCAGGATTCCAGCATACAAGCGAAATCTTCCGAGGCCATAGAAGGATTCACCTGCCAGTGCACCTGCAATTCACCTAACACGCGCTGGGCAACCTCGCGCACCTGTTCCGCTGGACCGGCATGGTTGGCGGTGACGGGATAACCCGGATACCAGTGAATCTCGCCGCTGACGCCAAACGGGCGCGGCAGGGTAGTGACAAAATCTTCAATCAGACTGCGCACGCGGTCACGTACGTCAGTCTGCAAACATCGCACCGTACCACGCAGCACAATCTGCTCGGGAATCACATTGATCGCCTCACCACCGTGGATCTGCGTCACGCTCACCACCGCTGACGCCAGCGGTGACAAACGGCGTGACGGAATGGTTTGCAGCGCCATGATCAGCTCTGCTGCCACCACCATCGGGTCGGCACCGCTCTCCGGCATCGCCGCATGACAGCTTTTGCCGTTCAGGGTGATCTCAAAGGAATCCAGCGAGGCCATCATCGCACCTGGATTTACCGCCAGTGAACCCACCGGCAAACCTGGCCAGTTGTGCATGGCGTACACCGCATCCATTGGGAAACGAGTAAATAAACCTTCTTCCACCATTTTCCGCGCACCGCCAAGATTCTCTTCCGCGGGCTGAAACAGGAAGTGCACCGTGCCTTTGAAGTTGCGCGTCGCGGCCAGTTGGCAGGCCGCCGCGAGCAGAATGGCCGTGTGTCCGTCGTGACCGCAGGCGTGCATCACGCCGGGACGGGCAGATTTCCACTCCGGCGCGCCTTTTTCGGTAATCGGCAACGCGTCCATATCAGCGCGTAAACCAATCACCGGGCCTGGGCCGTTTTCCAGTGTGCCAATCACGCCAGTGCCTGCCAGGCCACGGAACACTTGTAATCCTGCTTCAGAGAGCACATTCGCAACCAGTTCACTGGTTTGTTGCTCCTGATAACCGAGTTCAGGATGTTGGTGTAACTGACGACGCCAGTTCAGGGCGTTTTCCAGCAGGACGGCAGGCAGGCTCATAAGGTAAGGCTCTCCATCAGCAGCAGTTGCTGCGATTTCTCTGACACGTAACGTGATGTCTCCACTGTAGTGGTAAGCGCAGGGCGGCGTCTATCGTGGAAAGGAATAATTTGGCTATAGGGTATAGCGAAATGGAATATAGCAGCGGGGGCGCTCGGTCGGCATACCTGCATGCCGACCTTACACATGTGGAGAAAGGTGCGCAGTCATGCGCACCGGGAAATTTACTTCTGCATCGGCAGGTTCAAGCCATGTTCTTTCGCGCAGCTCTGCGCCAGTTCATAGCCTGCATCTGCGTGACGCATCACGCCGGTTGCCGGGTCATTCCACAGCACACGGCCAAGGCGCGCGTCGGCTTCGGCAGTGCCGTCGCAGACAATCACCACGCCGGAGTGCTGCGAGAAGCCCATGCCGACGCCGCCGCCGTGATGCAGGCTAACCCAGGTCGCGCCGCCTGCGGTGTTCAGCAGGGCATTCAGCAACGGCCAGTCGGAGACGGCATCCGAACCGTCTTTCATCGCTTCAGTTTCACGGTTTGGTGAGGCGACGGAACCACAGTCGAGATGATCGCGGCCGATGACGATAGGCGCTTTCAGTTCACCGTTGCGCACCATTTCGTTGAATGCCAGTGCGGCTTTATGGCGCTCGCCCAGTCCCAACCAGCAGATGCGCGCTGGCAGTCCCTGGAAGGCAATACGTTCCTGCGCCATGTCGAGCCAGCGGTGCAGGTTCTTGTGCTCCGGGAACAGCTCCTTCAGCTTGGCATCGGTTTTGTAGATATCCTCTGGATCGCCTGACAGCGCCACCCAGCGGAACGGACCTTTGCCTTCGCAGAACAGCGGGCGAATATAGGCGGGTACGAAGCCTGGGAAATCAAAGGCGTTTTTCACGCCTTCATCCAACGCTACCTGACGGATGTTGTTACCGTAATCCACGGTCGGCACGCCCATATGATGGAAGTCGAGCATGGCCTGCACATGCACCGCCATTGACGCGCGAGCGGCTTTTTCGACCGCTTTAGGATTGCTGACGCGCTCGGCCTGCCAGCGATCCAGATCCCAACCCACTGGCAGATAGCCATTGATTGGATCGTGTGCAGAAGTCTGATCGGTGACGATATCCGGCTTCATGCCACCCGCTTTGGCGCGCTTCACCAGCTCCGGCACGATTTCCGCGGCGTTGCCCAGCAGGCCAACGGAAATTGCCTGCTTCGCTTTGGTGGCTTTCTCAATCAGATCCAGCGCTTCGTCTAAGGTATAAGCTTTATGGTCAACGTAACGGGTGCGCAGACGGAAATCGATGCGGGATTCCTGGCATTCAATCGCCAGCACGCTGGCACCGGCCAGTACGCCCGCCAGCGGTTGTGCGCCGCCCATGCCGCCCAGGCCTGCTGTCAGGATCCAGCGACCGCTCAGATCGCTGTCATAATGCTGGCGACCGGCTTCGGCGAAGGTCTCAAAGGTGCCCTGCACGATGCCCTGTGCACCGATGTAGATCCAGGAACCGGCGGTCATCTGGCCGTACATCATCAGGCCGGCTTTATCCAGCTCGTGGAAATGATCCCAGTTAGCCCAGTGTGGCACCAGGTTAGAGTTAGCCAGCAGCACGCGAGGTGCATCGGCATGAGTACGGAACACGCCCACTGGCTTACCCGACTGGATCAGCAAGGTTTCTTCAGGCTGCAACGCACGCAGTGAACGCAGAATCTGCTCAAAGCACTCCCAGTTACGCGCGGCTTTACCGATACCGCCGTATACCACCAGATCTTCCGGGCGCTCGGCCACATCAGGATCGAGGTTGTTCTGGATCATGCGGTAAGCCGCTTCAATCAACCAGTTCGCACAATGCAGTTCGTTACCGCGCGGCGCACGGATTTCACGGGCAACAGCCTGAGATAAAGTTTCGCTCATCATCAATTCCTTAAAGGGAAGGTGAACGCTGGCTTGGCAGCAGCGCAGTCAAAGATTCAGGCCAGGCGTGACTGCTGGCCCACAGACGCATGGATTCGATATCCGGCGCCATTAAACGGTCTTGATCAAGGAAGGCAACGTTCTCGCGGATGCGACTCATCTCTTGTTCCAGCGCAGTCGAGCTTTGCAGTGGACGATGGAAGTCGATGCCTTGCGCCGCAGCCATGGCTTCAATGCCGACCACGGCAGCGGTGTTAAAGCACATATCACCGAGGCGACGCGCGGCGTAGGTGGCCATCGACACGTGATCTTCCTGGTTCGCAGAGGTCGGCAGGCTATCCACGCTACCCGGATGCGCCAGCGATTTGTTTTCAGAAGCCAGTGCGGCAGCGGTGACCTGAGCAATCATAAAGCCAGAGTTCACACCACCATCGCGCACCAGGAATGGCGGCAGGCCTGAGAGACCGGTATCCAGCAACAGGGCCATACGGCGCTCGGAAATCGCGCCAATTTCGGCAATCGCCAATGCGATGATATCGGCGGCAAACGCCACAGGTTCGGCGTGGAAGTTACCGCCCGAAATCACATCACCGCTTTCACTGAACACCAGCGGGTTATCAGAGGCCGCGTTGGCTTCGATTTGCAATACACGCGCCGCATGGCTGAGGTTGTCTAAACACGCGCCCATCACCTGCGGAACGCAGCGAATCGAGTAGGGATCCTGCACGCGACCACAATTGGTATGTGAGCTGAGGATTTCACTGCCTTCCAGTAAGGAAGAAACGGCAGCGGCCACCGCGATTTGCCCGTGCTGACCGCGCGCCTGATGAATACGTGCATCGAAAGGTTTTACCGAGCCTTTGATCGCTTCCAGTGACAGCGCGCCGGCCATCAGACCTGCGGCGAACAGGTTCTCAGCTTCAAACAGGCCACGCAGTGCCAGGGCGTTGGAAACCTGGGTGCCATTCAGCAGTGCCAAACCTTCTTTCGGTCCCAGCACAATCGGCTGCAGGCCGACGCGTGCCAGCCCTTCGGTGGCAGGAATCAGTCCTCCATCAACGCGTACCTGGCCTTCGCCCAGCAACATCAGTGACAGATGGGCCAGCGGTGCTAAATCGCCGGATGCGCCAACCGAACCTTTTTCCGGGATACACGGCATCACACCAGCATTAAACAACGCCAGCAGGGCTTCGATTAACTGGATACGTACGCCGGAGTGACCGCGTGCCAGGCTGATGATTTTGGTGGCGACCACTAAGCGCGTGACGTTATCGGGCAGTAAATTGCCCAATCCCACGCTGTGCGACAGCACCAGATTACGCTGCAACTCTGCCAGACGCTCAGCAGGAATCTGTGTCTGGGCCAGTTTGCCGAAGCCGGTATTGATGCCGTACACCACTTTGCCTGATGCCACGATGGCATCGACGGTTTCATTCGCGCGATCGATGGCCGCACGAGCGTCATCCGCTAACGTGAGCGTCACCTTGCTTTGATAAATCGCCCGCAAGGTCGCGAGGTCCACTTCACCGGGAACGAGGCGAATTTCCTGAACCGAACCTGACATAGTCTACTCCTGTCTATACAAGTGATCGGGTACTACCTGCAAGCCCTGGGTTTGCGATGTGGCATGGGGTAGCACCATTGAATGAGCTGAGTGAAGCATAAGTGTCTAATCTTGTCTATACAAGTAGCAAGGGCTGTGCCAGATTGATTGGATTCTGTGAAATGCGCCGCAATGCGGGATGTGTCATCCAGCCGCAGCCGCATTGCACCGAAACAGGGAGAACGCTGCACTGTTAACGGGCTGTCTGCACAATTGGATGTATATACATTTATGTGCTGAGACAGTAAACTTTGGGCATTATTCGGAAAAGGAACAGGATATGGCGGAGCAAACGGCAATAGCGCAGCTGGCCGCAGCGATGGGCGATGAGCCAGCACCGATTTATCAGCGCGTGAAACAGGCGATCGTCAGCCAGATCCGTGAAGGTCACTGGAAAGCGAATCAGCGCGTACCGTCCGAAAGTGAGCTGGTTAACGAGCTGGGCGTGAGCCGCATGACCATTAACCGCGCGCTGCGTGAACTCACCAGCGAAGGTTTTTTGGTACGCATGCAAGGCGTCGGCACCTTTGTCGCGGAGATGAAGGGTTACACCGCGATGCTGGAAGTGCATAACATCGCCGATGAGATTGCTCAGCGCGGTCATCGCCACAGCTGCAAAATTTTGTCGATTGGGCAGATGAAGGCCGATCCGGAGCAGGCCGCTGTGTTGGGCTTATCCACCGGGCAGACGCTGTATCATTCGTTGATTGTGCATTACGAAAACGATATGCCGGTGCAACTGGAAGATCGTCTGGTCAACCCGCTGGTGGCGCCGGATTACCTCAGTCAGGATTATCATCAACTGACGCCCTACACCTATTTGATGCGCGTGGCGCCGTTGACCGCCGGTGAGCATATTGTGGAAGCGGTCCTGCCCGATTTGCGCCAGCGTAAACATCTGGCGCTGGATGAGCACGAACCCTGCTTGTTAATCCGTCGTCAGACCTGGAGCGACAACAAGATTGTGACTTACGCGCGCCTGCTCTATCCAGGCTCGCGCTATAAGTTACTCGGTCGTTTCAGAGGACACGGCTAAGCGCCACAAACAGCAGGCTGGCATCCGAGGTTCGCGGTGCCAGCTGCGTCTCTTCATCCAGCCACCACATTCCCTGATTAACCGTGATGCGTTTGCCGTCCGTACTCTGCCATTCGCCGGATAATACCCACGCGACACCGTGTTGGCTGGTAGCGGCGTGTTGCACGACCTCCACCTGCGCCTGCCAACTGTCGCGGCGCGTCATGATATTGAAATCCTGACAGCTGCCGTTAATCTGGGCGTCGATCGACCATTCGCCAGGAAACGCCCACGGCTGATGCGGCAACAACCTGTGTTCGACACTCTCGCTGCGCAGTATCACGCTATCGCCATTCAGCAGCGTGATCACACGATCGATACCGGGGAACGGCGAAAAAGGTCCGTCAGCATCGATGGTGGCAATACTGGCGCGCCAGCCAAACTCTGCCTCACCGGGCGGAAAGCTGACGATTTCACGCGTTTCGCCGCCGCCGTTGCGCCAGCGGCTCACGGGCAGCTGGCCGTAGTCGAAATACGTTCTCATTGCAGTGCACTCATGGCCTGGGCGAAGCGCGCGGCTGCGGCTTCTTCAGCGGGATGATGGCCCTCGCTGATGACCTGATTACCGGCAACAAACACATCGCGGATCTGGCTCTGGCTACCGCCAAACAGCCAGCGGTTAAGAAGTGATGATGAACTCACGCTGCCCAGGAAGGCATCGTTTTCCAGCACCAGCCAGTCGGCGCGTTTGCCCACCGCCAGTTCACCGGTGTTGATGGCGCACGCCTGCGCACCGCCTTGTGCCGCCTGCTGCCACAGCAGATCGCCCACAGAAGGCTGATGGGGCAGGGTGATTCGGTTGCGACGACGATCGCGCAGGCGCTGACCGTACTCCAGCCAGCGGAGCTCCTCCTGCGCGCTGAGCGATACATGGCTGTCCGAGCCAATGCCCCAGCGTCCACCCTGGGCAATGTATTCCACCGCCGGGAAGATGCCGTCGCCAAGATTGGCTTCGGTGGTCGGACAGAGTCCGGCAATCGCACCGCTGGCCGCCATGCGTTGGATTTCGCTGTCGTCCAGATGGGTGGCATGAATCAGGCACCAGCGCTGATCTACTTCGAAGCGATTGTAGAGCCAGTCCACCGGACGTTCACCGCTCCACGCCAGACTGTCATTCACCTCTTTTTCCTGCTCCGCCACATGAATATGCACCGGCACATCAGCAGCGCCAGCGGCCAGCACTTCACGCATCTGGGTTTCATTCACCGCGCGCAGCGAGTGGAAACAGATGCCATGATTAAGCAGCGGCTTATTGGCGCTCCATTGCGCTACGCGTTGCTGTTGTTGCAGATAAGCATCGGTCTGCTGGATGAAACGGCGCTGGCCATCGCTGGCGGGTTGCGATCCAAATCCGCTGAAGCTGTAAAGCACCGGCAGCAACGTCTGACCGATCCCGGCCGTCTCGGCGGCGGCAATCAGGTTGAGCAGCATCGCGTCATCGGCATAGGGTTTGCCCTGCGCATCGTGATGCAAGTAGTGGAATTCCGCCACCTGGCTATAGCCGCCTTTCAGCATATCGATGTAGAGATGGGTGGCGATATCGCCGACCTGCTCAGGCGACAGGCGCTGCACCATGCGGTACATCAGATCGCGCCAGGTCCAGAAGCTGTCCTGCGGATCGCCCGCCACTTCAGCCAGCCCGGCCATGGCGCGCTGGAAGGCGTGTGAATGCAGGTTAGCGATAGCAGGGATCACCGGGCCAGCAAGGCGAGTGGCGCTGCCTGGCGTGCTGTTAGGGGTAAGTTCAGCAATCTGTCCGGATGCGTCAGTGGTAATCAATACGTCTTCATGCCAGCCGTCGGCCAGCAGCGCGCGTGGGGCAAAAAAAACGGCCATGGTTGATCCTTTAGGGCGGAAAGTTGTATATACATATACATACTTTGAGACGCACTGTAAATCGTCAGACGTGAAGGGGAGTGGGATGGCAGAAGCGAAGCAGATCGACAGCCTGTGGCTGGGGGCCGATATCGTCACCATGCGAGACGGGCACTATAACCTGATTGCCGACGGCGCACTGGCGGTGGATAACGGCGAGCTGATTTGGGTAGGACCGCGTAGTGAACTGCCGGATTTTGCCCCGCGTACGCAGCAGCAATTTGACGGTGGCATCATCACGCCAGGTTTAGTCGATTGCCATACGCATCTGGTGTTTGGCGGCGATCGCAGCCAGGAGTTCGAACAGCGTCTGAACGGCGTCAGCTATGCCGAGATCGCAGCGCAGGGCGGCGGTATTCTCTCCACGGTGCGTGCTACCCGCGCGGCATCACAGCAGGAGTTGGTGGCAAGCGCGCGCTGGCGTCTGGATCGATTGCTGGCAGAAGGCGTCACTACAGTGGAGATTAAATCGGGTTATGGCCTCGATGAAACCAGCGAGCTGACCATGCTGCGCGCTATCCGCGAACTGGCGGAAACGGTGCCCGCCGATGTGCTCTCCACCTGTCTGGCCGCACACGGCTTCCCGCCCGAGTTTAAAGAAAACCCACAAGGCTGGATCGATATCATCTGCGATCGCCTGTTACCACAGGTGAAGGCGGAGGGGCTGGCGGATGCCGTCGATGCCTTCTGCGAACATCTGGCCTTCTCTCCTGAGCAGGTTAGCGCGGTGTTTGATCAAGCCAAAGCGCTGGGGATGCCGGTTAAACTGCACGCTGAACAGTTGTCCGCGCTCGGCGGCGCCACGCTGGCGGCTGAATACGGCGCCTTGTCAGCCGATCATCTTGAATACGCCACCGAAGCCGATGCGCAGGCGATGGCACAGCACGGCACCGTTGCGGTGTTGCTGCCGGGCGCGTTCTATCTACTGCGCGAGACCCAACGCCCGCCGGTGGATCTGTTCCGCAAACACGGCGTGCCAATGGCGCTGGCCAGCGATGCCAATCCCGGTACTTCTCCGGCGCTGTCGCTGCGTCTGATGCTCAATATGGGCTGCACGCTATTTGGCATGACCCCGGAAGAAGCGCTGGCGGGTGTGACCTTATGGGGCGCGAAAGCGCTGGGATTACAGCATTCGCACGGTTCGCTGGAGGTCGGGAAGGTAGCGAACTTTGTACACTGGCCGCTGGCACGTCCGGCAGAACTGGTTTACTGGTTGGGCGGCGAGTTGCCGTGCCAGGTTATTTATCGTGGAGAAGCGCAATGACACCTTTTCATTTCACCGCCGGTAAGCTGCCGCTGCTGGTCAGCATCCCGCATGCGGGCACCCAGTTAACGTCTGAAGTGGATGCCGGATTAAGCGACGCGGCACGCGGCTTGCCGGATACCGACTGGCACATTCCGCTGCTGTACGATTTTGTGCGTGATTTAGGGGCCAGCGTGCTGATTGGCCACTACTCACGTTTTGTCATCGACCTGAATCGTCCGCCGGATAACCAGCCGCTGTACACCACCGCCACCACCGGCCTCTATCCTGAGACGCTGTTTGACGGCACGCCAACCTTCGTCGAGGGGAAAACCCCCAGCGCCGCCGCGCGTCAGGGTTATCTCGATAATATCTGGCAGCCGTATCACCAGCAGATCCAGCAAGAGCTGGCGCGATTGAAAGCTGAACACGGTTATGCACTGCTGTTTGACGCCCACTCTATTGCTTCGGTGATTCCGCGCTTGTTCGACGGCCAGTTGCCGGATATCAACATTGGCACCAACAGCGGTGAGAGTTGCTCGGAGGCGGTGATCGAAGCGATCAAAGAGGTTTGTGCCGCACAAAGCGATTACAGCTGGGTAGTTAATGGTCGTTTCAAAGGCGGCTATATCACGCGTGCCTACGGTCAGCCGCAGCAGGGCGTACAGGCCGTACAGCTCGAACTGGCGCAGCTGAATTATATGGATGAAACCCCGCCGTTTGCCTGGCAGCAGGATCGCGCCGCGCAGTTGCAGAAAGTGTTGAAACCGATGATGCAGGCATTTTTACAGGCCGGAAAGCCGCGTTAATTGCCTGAGTCGTATGGCAAGACAGACGTCGTGCTTGCCAGGGCTCATTTGCATCAGACTGCCACCTTTAAAGGTGGCAGTTTTTTATGGGTGTTGAAGTGCAAACTCATGCCACGCGCCATCCCCATCTCGCCTCCAATTTAAACACTGGCATCCCCATAACAGTGCAATCGCGCCCCAAAAATGTGCATCAATACGTCCGTGCCGTGACCATTCCCTGATTCCACCGCCTCTGCCGATTTGGCACACCGCTTGCTAGGTTGTATGTACAAGTAAAGACCACGTGGTAATTATCACTTTTTATTCTGGCTGGCTCACAAAAAGCTTATGCCGACAATGATCTGCCGCAAGCTAACTTGTATATACATGAAATGTCATCTGCGCTGTATCAGCCAACAGAGACAGCCTATTCGATTAATGACCAGGAGAAGCCGCATGACGCACCGTGCCCCGATTCGCCGTTTTTGCCTCACGACCCTGTTTGCCAGCCTGATGATCAGCGGTGTTGCTGTTCAGGCCAAAGAGTGGAAATCGATCACCATCGCTACCGAAGGCAGCTATGAACCCTGGAACCTGACGCTGCCGGGCGGCAAGTTAGGCGGCTTTGAACCTGAACTGATGGAAGACCTGTGTAAGCGCATGGGCATCCAGTGCAAGCTGGTGGTGCAAAACTGGGACGGCATGATCGCCGGACTCAATGCTGGCAAATATGACGTGATCATGGATGCCATCGTCATCACGCCGGACCGCAAAAAAGTGGTCAATTTCACCGTGCCTTACGCGTCGACTCCCGCCACCTTTATCACCACCAAAGACAGTCCGCTGATGCCGGCCGATCACAACATCATCAAGCTGCATGACGATGAGAAAGAGATCAACACCGCGATTGCGCCTCTGAAAGCGGCGTTAAAAGGCAAAACCATTGGTATCGCGTCCGGCACGGTTTACACGCCCTTTATTGATAAGTACTTCAAAGATGTCGCCGACGTGCGCGAATACACTTCCTCAGCAGATGCGATTCTCGATCTTCAGGCGGGGCGTATTGATGCGGTGTTCGACGATGTGACCTTCGCCCAATCGATGCTGGCGCGCAAAGAGAACAGTAACCTGACCTTCAGTGGCCCGCAGTTGGGTGGCCCGATTTGGGGTGAGGGCGAGGCGATGGGCGTGCGCATGGCTGACAATGATCTGAAAGCCAAACTCGACGAGGCCATTAAAGGCGCACTGGCCGATGGCACCGTGAAAAAGCTGAGTGAGAAGTGGTTTAAAACTGACGTAACCCCGTAAGTGAGGTGAAAGATGATGAGCCTGCTGAGTTTTGGTGCTGATGGCTGGGGCCGCCTGATTTTGGGGGCTGCCTTCACCACGCTGCTGCTGTCGCTGGCGGCGTTGATGATTGGCGCGGTGGTCGGTTCCGGCGTGGCGGCAGCGAAACTGTCGCCGCAGCGCTGGGTTCGCTGGTTGGGTGAAGCCTATTCCACGGTGTTTCGCGGCATCCCGGAACTGCTGGTGATCTACCTGTTCTATTTTGGCGGATCGGGCCTGATTACCCTGGTGGGACAGATGTTTGGCGCGGATGGTTTTATCGAAGCGCCGCCGTTCCTGATTGGTGCACTGGCTATCGGGCTCATCTCTGGATCCTATCAAGGTGAGGTGTATCGTGCGGCGCGTCTGGCGCTGGCCAAAGGTGAAGTGGAAGCGGCAGTCGCGATCGGCATGCCGCGCTGGCGTATTGCCCAGCGCATTTTGCTGCCGCAGATTGTGCGCTATGCGCTGCCAGGCATGTCAAATGTCTGGCAGATGAGCCTGAAAGATTCGGCGCTGGTGTCGGTGACCGGCATCGTCGAGCTGATGCGTGCCAGCCAGGTGGCGGCGGGATCCACGCGCGATTACTTCACTTTCTATCTGATTGGCGGTGGCTGCTATCTGGTGCTAACGCTGCTGTCTAATCATGCGTTCCGCCGGGCAGAGTCTCGCCTTGGACGCGCGTGGCAAAGTCGCACTGCGGCACAGTATTAAGGAGCAGCAGTATGATTGACTTCGCCTTTCTGACCGATACCTTTCTCAAGCTGAGCGCCGCGCTGCCGGTGACGCTCGGCCTGTTTATCAGTGCCTTTCTCTGCGGTGGCATTCTCGCTATCGGCATTCTGTCACTGCGCATGAGCCGCTGGCGGGTGCTGAGCGGCTTTGCGCGCGGCTACATTCTGGTGTTTCGCGGCTCACCGCTGCTGATCCAGCTGTTCCTGATCTATTACGGATTGGGGCAGTTTGGCGTGATCCGCCATAGTTTTGTCTGGCCGTTCCTGCGCGAGCCCTTTACCTGCGCCGTGCTGGCACTGTCGCTGTGTACGGCGGCTTATACCGCTGAAATCCTGCGCGGTGCCTTGCTGGCGGTGCCGCCGGGGCAAGTCGAAGCCGGGTTGGCCTGCGGCATGTCGCGCTGGCTGCTGCTGCGTCGCATCATCGCGCCCATCATGCTGCGTTATGCATTGCCCGCGTATTCCACCGAAGCGATCCTGCTGGTGAAGTCCACGGCGCTGGCCAGTCTGGTCACCGTGTGGGATGTCACTGGTGTGGCGCAGCAGATCATTCAGCGTACCTATCGCACCATGGAAGTGTTTATCTGCGCCGCCGCCATTTATCTGATCCTCAACTTTATTATCGTCCAGCTTTACGCGTTGTTAGAACGCCGTTTAACCCCGGTGCATCGCGTTGAAAAAAAGCCGTTACCCGCCGTTAAACCGCTTGCCGGAGAGTGATATGCAATCCACATCCCCCGTAACCTTAAGCGCCACCGATATCCATAAATCCTTTGGCGCAATGGAAGTACTGAAAGGCATTTCGCTGCAGGCGCATCAAGGCGATGTCATCTCAATTCTCGGCGCCAGCGGCTCGGGTAAAAGTACCTTATTGCGCTGTATCAACCTGCTGGAAACGCCGGATGCTGGCGTGGTGAGCGTCGGTGGTGAAACCATTGAGATGAAGCGCCATGCGCGTGGTCATCAGCTGGCGGCCAATCCCAAACAGATTGAGCGCCTGCGTTCGCGTCTGGGCATGGTGTTCCAGAGTTTTAACCTGTGGTCGCATATGACGGTGCTGCAAAACGTGATTGAAGGGCCGCACTATGTGTTGAAGCGCGATAAGAAAAGCTGCATCGCTCAGGCGGAGCAGTTGCTGGATCGCGTTGGCCTGTTGAATCGTAAAGATTTTTATCCGGCACAGCTTTCCGGCGGCCAGCAGCAGCGTGTGGCGATTGCCCGCGCGCTGGCGATGGACCCGGAAGTGATGCTGTTTGATGAGCCAACCTCAGCACTTGATCCCGAGTTGGTGGGCGAAGTATTGAAAGTGATGCGCAGCCTGGCGGAAGAGGGGCGTACCATGCTGGTGGTGACCCACGAAATGGGCTTTGCGCGCAATGTCTCTAATCGTGTGGTGTTTATGCATCAGGGGACAATTGATTGTCAGGGGACGCCGGAAGAGATGTTTGGCGCACAAGGCTCGCAGCGCTTTAAGCAGTTTATCTCCAGCCATCAGAGCCATCACACGGAGCAACCAGCATGACATTAGTGTGGGGCGATGAAACGCTTTCCTGGCAGGATGTGGTGCAGGTGGCACGGCACAATGCCGAACTGACGTTAAGCGCCAGCGCCTGGCAGCGTATTGCGCAGGGGCGTGAGATCGTCGAGCAGATTGTGGCCAGCGGTCATATCGCTTATGGCATCAATACCGGGCTGGGGGCGCTGTGCAATATTACTTTGCCGGAAGAGCAGCTCAGCCAGTTGTCACGTAATACGCTATTGAGTCACGCTTGTGGCGTGGGCCCATTACTGGCGCGTGAACAGGTGCGTGCCATTCTGTGTGCGGCGATTGCGAACTATAGCCATGGCAAATCGGGCGTCTCCGTGGCACTGGTGCAGCATTTGCTGGCGCTGCTAAATCATCAGATCACGCCGCAGGTGCCGTCGCAAGGTTCAGTGGGCTATCTCAGCCATATGGCGCATATCGGTCTCGCGCTAATTGGCGTGGGCGATGTTGAGTATCAGCAACAGATCGTGTCTGCAGAGCAAGCGCTGGCGCAGGCTGGATTAACGCCTTATCGACCTGGCGCGAAAGAGGGCTTGAGCCTGGTGAACGGCACGCCGTGCATGACCGGATTGTCGTGTCTGGCGCTGGATGATGCGATGCGCTTGCTGGATTGGGCCGACGTGACTGGCGCAATGAGCTTTGAGGCGCTGCGCGGGCAGTTAGTGGCGTTTGATGCCGAAGTGATTGCGCTGAAAGCCAGTCCTGGCATGCAAGTGAGTGGCCTGCGTTTGCGTCAGTTGCTGAGCGACAGCCCGCTGCTGGCGAAAAGCGTGGGTGTGCGCACCCAGGATGCACTGAGTTTGCGTTCGATGCCACAGGTGCACGGTGCCAGCCGCGATCAGTTTGATCACGCGGCGCGACAGGTGAATACCGAGTTGAATGCCTGTACCGATAATCCGTTGGTACTCGGCACCGTGGATGACTGGCGTGTGGTGTCGCAGGCCAATCCGCACGGTGAATCGATGGCGATGGCGGCTGATGTGTTGGCCATTGCCATGGCGGAGATCGGCAGCATTGCCGAGCGTCGCCTGGATCGTTTAGTGAATCCACTGGTCAGTGGTTTACCGGCGTTTCTGGTGGCGCAGCCGGGTGTGAACTCCGGCATGATGATTGCGCAGTACGTGGCGGCGTCGTTGTGTGCGGAGAACCGTCAGCTGGCGCAACCGGCGGTGTTGGATAATTACGTGACTTCGGGTTTGCAGGAGGATCATCTTAGCTTGGGTACGGGAGCCGCGTTGAAACTGCTGAAGCTGGTGGGGAATGTGTGGCAGATTTTGGCGATTGAGTATTTGCTGGCGGCGCAGGCGCTGGATTTCCATGGCGAGGCGGAGTTGGCGGAAGGCACGAAACAGGCGTTGCGCCGTTTGCGGGCAGAGGTGGCGAACTGGCAGGAAGATCGCTGGCTGGCACCGGAAATTGCCCGGGCAGTTGAGGTGATGAAGAACGGTGTTTGCTGAGTGCTCTTAAGCGATGCTGAACTGCTGAACTGCTGAACTGCTGAACTGCTGAACTGCTGAACTGCTGGGTGCGCGTAGGTGCGGGCCGTAGCACCTCTGCTGCTGCCGGGCAGTCCTCGCGCCGCTGACGCGGTTCCTTCGGCTTACACGTCGTGCCGACTGACCGCTCGGGGATCGACCCTCCCTGGTCGGCCCCGAACTGATCCACGCATCCCTGCGTGGATCTCCTGGCCCAACGTAAAAGCCTCAGCGCTGCGGATAGCCCTTGCAGCATCAGAGGTGCTACGGCCACTAACACTTGTGCGGTATTTATCAACTCGCATTCAAGTTTGTGAGCCGATGTGAGTTCTTATTGGTTGAAGTTTATGAGTCGGCTGATGCTCTCATTAGCATCACAAATTCAATCTTATGGACAGAAATAAGCTTGGTGACAAACACACTGAAGCTTATGGGAATGAAAGTGCCTTTAACAAAACGCACGAAAGTTTATGAGCAGGCTGGGGGCGCAGGGGGGCAGGCAATCCGCAGCGCCGAGCAGAGTGAGTCTGCCAGGATAGCCCGCAGGACGCGGGCGAAAGGCGGGGCGGCACAGGGATGTGCCATCCCCGCCGTTCCGTGAGGCAGAAGAACGAAGTGAGGGTACCGCGTCAGCGGCGCGAGGACGCCAGCCCGCTGCGCCCCCAGCCAGCGTTAACTCGATTTTAAGCCAACCCGTATTTCAGTCAGCAATCCAAACTCGTGTTTCAAACTGCATTCAAACTGCATTCAAACCCGCAGTCCAACCGCAACCGCCAACCCTCACAATTTAACCGCGCCGCGCATCCGGGCGTACCAAATCAAACCGCAAATCCTCACTGATGCCGTAATACGCCGATGGGCCGCCGGCTCGCAGAATAGGCTGTGCCTTGGCGGTCTGATAAATGCCATCTTCCAGCAGCGCTTCATCAATATGTATTGCCACCACTTCACCCAACACCAGCCAGCTCTCCAGTTCAGTGCCTTGCACATCCTGCAGGCGAATTAGCTGGGTCAGGCGGCACTCAAAGTTCACCGGGCTCTCTGCCACCATACTGACGTTTACGTGCGAGGCAGCGATGGGTGTCAATCCCGCGAGTGCGAACTCATCTTGTTCAGGCGGCACAGAAGCCGAGCTTTCATTCATCGCTTCGGCGAGCGGGCGAGTAGCCAGATTCCAGACGAATTCTTTGCTTTCACTGATATTGCGTACACTGTCTTTCCAGCCGCTACTGGCAAACCCAATAATCGGCGGATGATAGTTAAAGCAGTTAAAGAAACTGTACGGAGCCAGGTTGCGCTGGCCACTGGCGCTCAGCGAACTTACCCAGCCGATCGGGCGAGGACCAACAATGGCGTTCAGCGGATCGTGTGGCAAACCATGCCCGCTCCTTGGCTGATAAGTATAACGTTGTCGCATTAGCGCTCCTGGCTCGTCTGTTAAACTTCGCACCGCAACGGTGTCATGGCATTCCTGTCGCTATCATCAGGAAACGCTAGCGGATGACCATAACGACAGCTTGCTGCAGCACGAATTATTTTGGACTCAATTTTGGGATATCAGGTTTAAATGCAATACAGATAATCGTGTAAGCGGATTGTGCGATGCCGCCATCCAGCGTATCTTACGCCCGCGCTACTATCCGGAGAATCTATGAACAAGCCAACCGCCACCTCGCCATTCCATCCCCGTAATCGCCATCAGGGCCGTTATGATTTTGCTGCTCTGACCGCGGCTCATCCGCCGCTGGCGGTGAAAGTCCGTCCTAATGGCTACGGCGAGTTGTCGGTGGATTTTGCCGATCCTGAAGCGGTAATGCTACTCAATCAGGCGCTGATTAAGCTGTTTTATAACCTGAACTGGCAGCTACCGGAAGGCTACCTGACGCCACCCGTACCAGGCCGTGCTGACTATGTGCATGCGCTCGCAGATTTGCTGGCCAGTGACAACGGCGGCAAAGTGCCACGCGATGTCGATGTGATGGATATCGGTTGCGGGGCCAACCTCATTTATCCATTGATCGGGCATGCGGAGTACGGCTGGCGCTTTACCGGTACCGATATCACGGCGGAAGCCATCACGGCGGCAAACCAGATTGTCGCGAGCAATCCCGGCTTGCAGCGCGGCGTGCGTCTGCGTCGTCAGAAAGACGAGTCCGCCATTTTCGCCGGTGTGGTGCACAAAAATGAACGCTATCATGCGGTGCTCTGCAATCCGCCATTCCATGGTTCGGCGCAGGAAGCAGCGATGGTCGGTCAGCGTAAAACACGCAATCTGGGCTTAGGTAGAAATGCACCGCTCAACTTTGGCGGTCAACACAAGGAACTGTGGTGCGAGGGCGGCGAGCGTCAGTTCGTGGGTAAGATGATCGATGAAAGCGTGGCCTATGCCGATCGTATTGTCTGGTTTACCTCACTGGTTTCGCGCAAAGAGAACCTGCCTGCGTTGCGCGATCAGTTGCGCGATCTCGAGGTTGAGGAAGTGCGCATCATCGAGATGGCACAGGGGCAGAAACAGAGCCGCTTTATCGCCTGGACATTCCTGCCGCCAGCCGCGCGCACTAAACGCTTCGCGCGCTGAACCAGCGAATCCTGAGGCCACATTCCACATTGTGTCGTTAGTGGGTGCGAACTCGGGATCCGCTCATTTAAATATTTGTGCTGAATCGTACGGACTCAAGACCGTAGTCCACATCGGTTGAACATTGAGGCGAGCACTGGAAATATCCCACTTGAGTTCTCGCGTTGAGACTGACGGTTAAAGGCTGCAGCCTGCATGTGTTCGGATGCAGGGGCGAGTCTTAGCCCGCGAATGTAAGCGTTTAATCCGGTGTCCTAAGGTTTCAACCAACGTGTTTTTATGATGGATTGGGCGGCGGCAGCGCTGCCAGCGTGGCCGCGGAACCCACATCGTTGCCGGTCTGCATCACTTCCACCGTCTGATGCGGCGCTTTAATCCCTGCGGCATCAAAATGCTTCTTCACCTTGTCATCCAGCGCAAAACGCACTGTCCACTGCTTCAGCGGTTGGGTGGTGAACGACACACGCACGGTAAAGGACTGGTTGGTCAGGCCCACCAGTCCGGAAAAACTCGGTTCGCCAATCACCATGCCGCGAATATCCGGATTCTCCAGCAACTCCTTCACCGCTGCCTGCAAGGTCGCATTCACACGCTCGGTGTCTTCACTGCGGTCTACATCATAGTTGGCGACAAACGAGCCAATACCGCGCACAAAGTTGGCGAAAGTGGTGATCGAAGACCACGGAATGATGTGATATGCGCCGGTATCCTGACGCACGCCGACGGAGCGAATTGACATGCGCTCCACCGTGCCAGTGATCGGGCCAATGGTCACCAAATCGCCGGTGTTCATGCCGTTCTCAAACTGAATAAAGATACCGGTGATAATATCCTTCACCAGTGTTTGCGAACCGAAAGACACCGCCAGACCGAGCGCCCCGGCACCCGCCAGCAGCGGCGCGATGTTAACACCCACTTCTGACAGCAGAATCATAATGGTGATGGTGCTGATCACCACCGCCAGCGCATTACGGAATAGCGTCAGTAAGGTGCGCGTACGTGCGCTGGGCATCGGCCTTCCGTGTGAATCCGAAGCCAGACGGCTTTCGATCAGGCTGGCCAGCAGCGTCCAGCCGATGGCGGAGAGCAGCAAAATCATCACGATACGAATCAGCACATCCACCATTTTCTGCCCGGCTCCCAGCGTGAGCCAGTGCCAGAGATCAAACAGATTCCAGGCGTTGAGCAGCAGCAATAGCGTGGCGAACACGGTGATCACACGCGCCAGTTTTAGCAGCGCTTTGACCCAATCATTGACGCGTTTTTGCAGTTCCGGATAGTTACGGCGCAGATCCGGCGACAGCGTCAGCGTTTTGCCAATCCAGCGCGTTAGCATGCCGGAAATCAGCGCAGCGATAACAATAATCGCCATGCTGCGCACCGTGGCCGACATCATAAACTTCAGACTGTCACCCGGATTGAAGATCGAGAACAGGAATAGCGCGATAAAGTAGGCACTCGCCAGCCAATGCCACACCATACCGAAGGCGCGGATAAACAAGGCAAAGAAGCTCATACTGCGATCGGCCAAACGCGATAACTCGTCGTGGATATTGCGTCGGTTGCGGAAAATCAGCCACAGCGCCCAGCCAGTCATGATGCACATGATCAACACATTCACCAACGCAGCGATTTGCAAATTGACCTGATTGCCGACAATCGGCACCACCACCAGCAAACCATAACCGATGATGCCGCTGAGCCAGCTAAGACGCGTATTCCAGTAAGCGGCACGCACATCGGAAAGATGAAAGAAGCGCAGGGTGGGGAAGCGTGGGCAGAATATCAATCGCAACACCGCTTTGAAAAACTCAATCAACGCGAAGGCATTGAGGAATAGCCCCTGCTGATAGGCAATGGTGCGGTTGTTGTTGTGGTAGTTGTCACTGATAATCTGACCAACAAACAGCGTCAGCGCCAGAAGCACTAAGTCGAGAAGAAAGGCGACGATAATGGTGGCAGGAAGATGCAGCCACTTGGTGCGATCCAGATTATGATTGCGCCCCCAGCGGCCCATGCGCTGCCACACGGGATACATCAACAGCCGCGTGAACCAGTAGAAAGCAAAAACGGCAGCGGCGAGCCCGGCGAAATACTTCAGTGCATTGAAGAAGGTTTGCTGATTAAAGGATTTGTGCGGCGCGTTAACGATGTTGTCGTGCAAACGGACAAACTGCGAGGCAACGGCGCCTCCGTATTCGCGTGTAACGTTGGTGACGCTCTCCAGTACCGTGGGATCTTCCTGATCGGCCTGCGGTGGAGCCAATACCGGCTGTTCATTATTGGCTTTGCTGGTGGCGGCCTGACGCAACTGATCGATCAATTCCTGACGCGAGTCGTTATTCTCCAGAATATTGGCCAGCGCGGCATAAGCGGCTTTTTTATCTTCCAGCGTCGGCTCACCCTCAGTGGTGGTGCTGGCAGCAGGCGTTGATGTTTGTTGAGCGGCGACGGCGGCCTGCGGTAGATTGACCGCGTTTGCGGTGGGAACGAGGAACAGACAGATCAGCATCCATATGGTAAGGCACCATGATGGGCGGGCAAACGACATGACCTTCTCCTTGAGCAACGCACAACGGCACAAGAGAAAAAGTATAGTCAGTGATGGAAGGTGAAGATTCTGAAAGGAAATTTCTTTACGGAAGAAGAGGCGGCTTTACAGCCGCCTCGTCATTTATGACACGTGCTGCAGGAACTCGCGCAGACGATCGCTCGGTGGGTTGGTGATCAACTCATCCGGGTTGCCATCTTCCGCGATGGTGCCTTTATCAATGAAGATCAGGCGCGAAGCCACTTTCTGAGCAAAGCCCACTTCGTGCGTTACGATGACCATCGTCATGCCTTCTTCGGCCAGATCCTGCATCACCTTGAGCACTTCATGGCGCAGTTCTGGATCGAGTGCAGAGGTTGGCTCATCAAACAACATCATCTTCGGTTTCACCGCCAGCGCACGGGCGATGGCAACACGCTGCTGCTGACCACCGGACAGTTCGGCAGGGAAGTGGTGCGCACGCTCGGCGAGGCCGACTTTACCCAACAGTTCACGTGCCAGTTTCTGTGCGTCGTCCTTCTTCGCACCGCGCACGCGAATCGGGCCGAAAGCCACGTTATCCAGCGCACTCATCTGCGGGAACAGATGGAACTGCTGGAACACCATGCCCGCTTCCTGACGAATCTGGCGTTCGTCGACTTTAGGATCGTTAACTTTCATGCCATCAACGATCAGGTCACCGGTAGTGATCTCTTCCAGCTTGTTGATGCAGCGCAGCAGGGTCGATTTACCTGAGCCAGATGGCCCAATAATCACCACCACTTCGCCCTGATTGATCTTCAGGTTGATGTCATGCAGGACTTTGGTCTGGCCGAAGTTTTTAGAGACGTTTTTAAATTCAATCACAGGATTTTCACCTTCTTCTCAATACGGCGCAGTACAAAGCTCAACACCAACGTAATAACCAAATAGATAATGGCAACGGCACTCCAGATCTCCAGCGCGCGGAAGTTTCCGGCGATGATTTCCTGGCCCTGACGGGTCAGTTCCGCCACGCCAATCACGATAAACAGCGAGGTATCTTTGATACTCACGATCCACTGGTTACCGAGCGGTGGCAGCATACGACGCAGTGCCAACGGCATGATGACGTAACGCAGGGTTTCACGGCGGGAAAGACCCAGCGCCAGGCCTGCTTCACGGAAGCCTTTGTTGATCGACAGCACGGCACCACGCGTGATTTCCGCGATATAGGCACCGGAGTTAATCATGATGGTGACCACGGCGGCGGTAAACGGATCGATACGCAGGTCCGGGAAGGCCATCGGCAAGGCGAAGTAAATAAACATCACCTGCACCACGATTGGCGTACCGCGGATCAGCTCGATAAACACCAGCGCGATATTATTGGCGATCCATCCGCCGTACGCGCGCGCGAAACCGGCGACTAAACCAATGATTAACCCGCCAATTAAGCCGAGTACGGAAATTATCAGGGTCATTTTGGCGCCTTCGATCAAAATCGGCAGGGCTGGCCAAATGACGCTCCAGTCAAACTCCATGGTGTAACTCCAAAATCTGTTGCAATGGAAATGTAAAAAGCAGGGAGACTAAGCTCCCTGCTGGAAAAATCGGCTTAGGCCGGAATTATTTTGGCTCGCTGCCGAACCATTTTTTATAAATTGTGTTGTACGTGCCGTTGTCGCGCAGGGTTTTCAGCGCGCCATTAATCTGGTTACGCAGGTCATCGCTGCCTTTTGGCAGGGCGATACCATACTGCTGAGCTTCGATAGACTCGCCAACCGCTTTGAAGCGACCTTTACCGGCGGTGTGGATGAAGTACAGGATGTTTGGCGTGTCGTGCAGCACGGCGTCAGCACGATTGGTGCCCAACTCCATGTATGCGTTGTCGATGTTCGGGAACTGGCGCAGATCCTTAGACTTGATGTGCGCTTTTGCGTAATCAACAGAACCGGTACCGCTCTTCACCGCAACCACTTTGCCGTTCAGATCGTCGATGCCTTTGATGTTGTTTTCGTTTTCACGCACCATCACCAACAGACCACTTTTGTAATAGCCGTCAGAGAAGTCGATGGCTTTTTTGCGCTCGTCGGTAATGGTGATGCCGGCCAGAGCCACGTCAACGTTTTTGGTTTGCAGTGCTGGGATGATGCCGCTGAAATCCATTGGCTTCAGGGTGTAATCCAGCTTCAGTTCTTTGGCGATAGCGGCCCACAGGTCGATATCGAAACCAACGTAATCGTTACCCTGTTTGAATTCAAAAGGAACGAATGCGGTGTCGGTCGCAACGACCAGTTTCTTATCTGCTGCAGTGGAAGAAAGCGAGAAGGCCAGCGCCAGCGCGGCCACGGAGACTTTAATCAAAGACTTCATCATTATTTTCCTTATTACCCTTCAGACCTGATGGCCTGATGTACGGCTATTCATATGAAAAAATTATGCCAACTTTTCATTTTGGTCGAAATCAGCAGGATGCAGGGCCTGGCTGAAGCGATTTTGCTGTAGTCGAAAGGTCTGCACTAATATGGATCACCAAAATAGTGCATCGTGCTGTTGTGGTGCAGGCACAGTGTGCACCAAGGGCTGAGCAAGGGAAAGGCAGGATTAAGATTTTGTTAACGACGTCAAAAAAAGCACCAAAATGTTACAGATATAAAAAAAGGCGGGATAACCCGCCTTCGCTGTAACGTGCATTATTCAATGTTGGATTCGATAAACCACAGGAATTTATCCAAATCACGCGATGCCGCCGTGAAAATATCAGCGGTATCTTCATCACTGACTTCACTGATGGCCTTACGCGTGTCGTTCGCGACAATCGCGTAACGATCGGCCAGCGCCTTCAGGTGATCCTGAACGGTATGAATGTTGAGCGGATAGCTCTTCAAAGGCGTTTTATCGTTAACGATTTGGGTGGTACCCAGCGCCACGCCGCCGAGCTGTACAACACGCTCTGCAATAGTGTCCTGATGATCGGTAATGGCAGTACGGAAGCCATCCAGCATTTCGTGTACTGCAATAAAGTTGGCGCCACGCATGTTCCAGTGCGCCTGTTTGGTGATCAGTGACAGGTCAATGTATTCCACTACCAGACGGTTGAGCACCTCGATGGTCGCTTTCTTATCGCTATCAGCAACATCATTACGGGTGTAAATGAGATCAGACGATTTAGTTTTAACCAGTTTTGCGGTACTCATCATTAATGTCCTCTAATTGATGGTTGTCCTAATCAAGCACGGAAATAAGTATAGCAGCAGTTTTCTGCTGTGCCGGATTGTTTAAACCGATGACAGGAATAGATAAACCTTAATGTTGTTTGGGATTTGAGCGTTTAATTTATTTGTCTTTTATAACAAGTGGTTATGCTGTGTGTTAATTATTCTTCAATGATGTTGCAAAATAATAACAAAGAGGGAGTCTGCGATGAAAAAAAGGGAATGAGAATGCTTATATATTCAGCCTGCAGCTTAACAGGCTGAATTTGGCATTATTTATTGCGGATTATTAATATCCACTTCGCTTATTTTGGCACTCTTCTGTTTCATGGTGAGGGTCGAACCCGCCGAAGCGGCAATAATGGCCAGCAGCGCAACCCACTGCTTCAGCGTCAGTAATTCCCCGAGGAACAACATCCCAGAAAGCGCTGCCATCGCGGGTTCCAGGCTCATCAGCGTGCCAAAAATGCGAGCGGGCAGACGGGTCAGGGCCATCATCTCCAGTGAATAAGGAATCGCACTGGAGAGCAGGGCGATAATCAGCGCCAGGGGCAGAATTTCCCAGTGCCAGATGCCGGGTGCCGCAAAGGTTAATCCAAGCGGAACAAAGATCACCGAAGCAATCAACGATCCCATGGCAACGGTTGCTGGACCATGCTCCGCACCGGCACGTTGCCCCGCCAGGATATAGACCGCCCAACAGGCACCGGCTCCCACCGCTAGCAGCGCACCCAGTGGATCAATATGGCTGATGCCATCACCAATCGGCAGCAGAAACCACAAACCGGTGACCGCCAGAAGCACCCAGAGGAAATCGAGCGGACGTCGCGCACCGGCCAATGCCAGGGCTAAGGGGCCAAGAAACTCCAGGCCAACGGCAACGCCCAGCGGCACGGTGCGAATGGATAAATAGAAGAGATAGTTCATACAACCGAGCGCCAGACCGTACATCAAGAGCGGTTTGCGCTGTGCAGGAGTGAAACGAAGGCGCCACGGCTTAAAGATGATGCACAGAATCAGGGTGCCCAGTCCGAGACGCAATGCGGTGATGCCAGGAGCCCCTACGGTAGGAAACAGTGATTTTGCCAGGGAAGCACCGCCCTGAAGCGAGAGCATGGCAATCAGTAGCACGGCAATCGGGAACAAAACCGGGGCCATTTTGGTGTTCGTCTGAGGCGTAGACATCCTGTAATTCAATCCTGTAGTGATTAACAACACAGCAACAAAACGCCAGTGTAAAGGAATCTTCAGGAAATAAGGAGGAGTGTAAGAGGGAAAATAAATGCGGTGACCGCCTGGGAAATAACCGTTTTTCGGGCCATTTAAGTAAAGAAATGTCAGGTTAGTTTAGGAATATCCTTAAAGGCATTATTTGCAGCCCGAAATATTATTGCAGGAAGATGACGCTTTTTATAAGTAAAATGAATGACATAGGAAACTTCATTAACTTTCTGTTACACCAAACAATCTGTTAGACAACAAATAGCGGGCAGAGTTTCTTGCTAATTTTTGTTATATTTTCAGCGTTGTCAGGAGAGAAGTATATTCACATTTGAGGTGGTTTATGAAAAAAATTGCATGTCTTTCAGCACTGGCTTGTGTACTGGCAGTTTCAGCAGGTTCAGCCATGGCGCAGAGCACCGTTTCTGCTGGTTACGCGCAGAGCGATTATCAGGGCGTTGCTAACAAAGCAAACGGCTTCAACCTGAAATACCGTTACGAAGATGGTACTAACCCACTGGGTTGGATCGGTTCTTTCACCTACACCGAGAAAGACCGTACTGACGCTGGCGTTTATAACAAAGGCCAGTACTACGGCATCACCGGTGGTCCTGCTTACCGTCTGAACGACTGGGCAAGCATCTACGGCGTGGTCGGTATCGGTTACGGTAAATACCAGGCAACTGACGCTGCTGCACAGTACAAAACTGATTCAAGCGACGTTGGCTTCTCTTACGGCGCAGGCATGCAGTTCAACCCAATCCAGAACGTTGCTGTTGACGTGGGTTACGAGCAGAGCCGTATCCGTAGCGTAGACGTAGGCACCTGGATTGCTGGCGTAGGCTACAGCTTCTAAGTTTTTTGCTTAGACCAGAGTTGCACAAGAAACGGCCCTTTACGGGCCGTTTTTTTATGCTTACTTTTGCGGGGCGGGAGGAAGCGTGGCGCGGATCTTCTTCACCTGATCGGCCGTTACCGGTGCCGCTTTGTTACCCCATCCATTGCGAATAAAGTTAGCGACATCAGCGACCTGCTGATCATCCAGGCGCCAGGCGAAATCTGGCATGGTGAAACCGGTCGGCGCCTGTTGCGTAATCGCACGCTGGCCGCCTTTCAGAATCACACTGATCACTGATGACGGGTCTTCACTCAACAAGGCCGGATTGTGTGCCAGCGCCGGGAAGGTACTGGCATAGCCTTTACCGTCCGTACGATGGCAGGCAGCGCAGTTATCCACGTACACCTGCGCGCCTGACTGGCTGACATCCCCTTTGAACAGCGCTTGCGACGTCGCATCGCTGGCCTGTGGTGCAGCGGTGTTATCCGCAGCCGGTAAAGACTTCAGATAAACGGCAATCGCATTCAGATCTTCATCACTGAGATACTGGGTACTGTGCGCGATCACATCCGTCATCGAACCAAAGGCAGCGCCTTGCTTATTCGCGCCGGTTTTCAGGAAGGTGGCGATATCTTGCTCAGACCAACTGCCCAAACCCGCTGCCGGGCTGGCGGTCAGATCTGGCGCATGCCAGCCTTCCAGCGTGCCGCCGGTCAGATAGCCTTTGCTGTTCTGATCCATGGCTTTCTCCTGGAAGCCGATGCCACGAGGCGTATGGCATGAGCCACAGTGGCCAAGCCCCTGCACCAGATAAGCACCGCGTTGCCACTGTGCCGATTGACCGGCTACAGGAGCGTAAGTGCTGTCATCGGCAAAGGTCCAGCGCCAAAACGCCAGCGGCCAACGCATGCTGAGCGGCCAGGGGATATCACTTTTGCGATTCTCCTGACTCACCGGTTTCACACCCTGCATAAAGTAGTCATACAACGCGTGCATATCGCTGTCGCTGATTTTGGCATACGACGGGAACGGCATGGCGGGGTAGA
This sequence comes from Pantoea sp. ME81, assembly GCF_903970985.1. Taxonomy (NCBI): domain Bacteria; kingdom Pseudomonadati; phylum Pseudomonadota; class Gammaproteobacteria; order Enterobacterales; family Erwiniaceae; genus Pantoea; species Pantoea sp. ME81. The sequence goes on from NZ_CAJCKS010000002.1 coordinate 31,142, forward strand.
GCGAGCTGCCATCTTTCGCCACACCGCCACGTACCGCTTTGACGAAGTCGTCGTAGCTGTAGTCGCCAATGCCGTGCGTTTTATCTGGCGTGATGTTGGTGGAGTATATGGCACCAATCGGCGTGCTCATTTTGAGCCCACCGGCGAAAGGTTGCCCGCCTGCTGCGGTATGGCATGCGGCACAATCGCCCGCTTTGGCCAGATACTCGCCTTGCTTAACCGAGGCATCGGTCGCGGCCGATGCGGCGTGGCTGATCAGTGCGCCGCCGAGAGCGAAAAAGAGTGCGGAAAATTTCACTATAACGCTCCTTATCAGGCCTGAACCAGCGGACCAGGGTTAGCCAGATAGCGGTTGCGAATCGCATCCGCCGCGAATAATGCGGTGGCACAGACAATCCCGGTTGGGTTGTATGCCAGGTTTTGCGGGAAGCAGCATGCGCCCGTAACGAATACGTTCGGTACATCCCAGCTTTGCAGGAACTTGTTCACCACGCTGGTACGCGGATCGTCGCCCATCACTGCACCACCGGTGGTGTGCGTTGATTGGTAAGGGCGGACATCGTAATGGCTGTTGAGGGTTTTGAAGCCTACTTCATAGTGCTTAGGATTCATCACCTTGACGATCTCCTCGGCCTTATCTTTGATGAAGTTGGTCATCTTCAGTTCATTCTGCTGCCAGTCAAAGGTCATACGCAGCAACGGTTGGCCGTAGATATCACGGTACGTAGGATCAAGGTCGAGATAGCACTGCTTATACGGCATCACTGAACCTGACGAGCCGACGTTCATGTTGTGCAGATAATTATCTTTGATGGCCTGTTTCCAGCCGGAACCCCAACGCGGCGCATCTTTAGGGATGCCCATCTGCTGGATAGGACGTCCACCGGAGAAGGCCGCAGAAATGGTGGCACCGCCAACAAAGCCGACTTTGCTGTGATCGAAGTTTTCCGCATTGAAATCATCGATAACGGTGGAGGTGGCACCCGTGGCGGCAAATGGATTGAACCAATTGTCGTTGTCATAGAACAGCTTGATACCGCCGGTCATCTGGTAGGCATAGTTTCTGCCCACCACGCCGTCACCGGTTTGTGGATCGTATGGCTTACCGATTTTTGACAACAGCAGTAAGCGCACATTGTGCAACTGGAAGGCACTAAGGATCACCAGGTCAGCCGGTTGCTCGACTTCGTTACCTTGCGCATCGATATAGGTCACGCCAGTGGCTTTTTTACCGCTGCTGTCGGTATTGACACGAATCACGTGCGCCTGCGTGCGCAACTCAAAGTTACTAAACGGCTTCAGAGCAGGGATAACACAGCTTTGCGGTGAACCTTTGGAGTAGTTGAAACAGCCGAAGCGTTCGCAATAACCGCAGTAGTTACACACGCCAAGTTGCACGTTGTAAGGGTTGGTCCAGGGTTCGGTGGTGTTGGCTGCAGGGCACTCAAAGGGGTGATAGCCCAGTTGCTTTGCGGCTTTAGAGAATAATTCGCCGGCATACAGCGTTTTTAACGGTTTGGTGGGATAGCCATTTTTACGCGGAGATTCGAACGGGTTACCGCCTTCGACGGTTTCACCGTTGAGGTTACCGACCTGACCGGCCGCGCCGCAAATTTTCTCAAACTTATCGAAATAGGGCTCCATCTCGGCATAAGAGAAGGGGTAGTCCTGCACCGTCATGTCTTTAGGGATGAAGTCAGCACCGTATTTTTCGATGACTGTGCTGCGCATTTTTAAGTCCGCTTCCAGCGGACGCCACAGCTGACCGTTCCAGTGGGTACCGGCGCCGCCCACACCATCACCGGGCAGGAAGGAACCGAAGCGGCGATAAGGCAGCGCGGTTTCCTGCGTAGTGTGACGAACCGTCACGGTCTCTTTCGAGGCGTTCTGGAACAGTTTTAAACGAATGCCGTAAGTCAGTTCATCGGCAATACGCGGATAGGAGAAGTCGGGGTAGGTATCGCGATTTTCGCCGCGCTCCAGTGCCACAATATTCAAACCAGAACTGGCCAGTTCCATCGCCATGAGCGAACCGGTCCAGCCGAACCCGACGATGACCACATCGACGGGCGCTTTTTTTACTGCCGCCATTACACGCTCCTTTTACTGGAAATGCTGACTGGGCCAAGAGGGTAGGGTTTATTAGGCTGCTTTACGGTATCGACGAAATCCGCACGTGCACCGGGGAAACCGATCATTTTCCACGAGGCCAGCGTTTGGTTGCCGCCGTGAATCGGATCGGCGAGATAACCCTCTTTGGTGTTCTCCAGCAGTTGCTCGAAAAACTGCTTGCCGTGAATGGCATCGTTACGCAGTTTGTCGGCTTCCAGCGCACGCAAAACCTCTTCCTGTTGCGCCGTCTCCAGTTGGTAAAAATCTTTTTGGTACTGCTGCTGACAATGCTGGTCAGCTAAGGCGATGCCTAACCGATAGGTATCGCGTGGCACCAGATGGGATTGGTAACCCATTTCCGGAATCGAATCGGCGAACGGGCCTTGCATGTACCACAAGCGACCATAGCCGTAGGGCAATTCCATCTGCTTATCGATAAACACCTGTACACCTTCATTGACGGCGCCAGGACCGTTGGCATCGGCAGGGATCAGGCGATCCAGCGCGGCGAGCAGAAATTTCCACTCTTTATCGTTGAAGTAAGCGGGAACATAGTCGGATAACACGCCTTGCGGCTTGTCGGCAGCGGGGGAGGAGAGTGACACCACACCGGTACTGGCTGCGGCGGCGAGGGGAATGAGCGAGAGCGATTTTTGTAAAAATCGTCTCCTGCCCGATGGTTGCTCTTCAGGCTTTTTAAGTGACATTGCTAATCTTCCTTACGAAAAACCCACCCTGGGTTGATTTTGTTATAAGTATGTAATTTTTTGTTATGAGGAGATTAATCAGACGTCACAATAGGTTGCAAGCTAAAAGTTAGCAGCCTAATCGTTTAAGCGTTGTTGAAGGTAAAGTTATGTCAGCGCCTGAAGCGATTCAGCCACAGAGAACGCAAGGGTTTAGAATTTGTTCAATAACAATAGGAAGAGTGGGACTAAAAAGGTAACAAAATGTGAGATCGTGCAAAGGATCCGTTGAGAAAACGGATCCTGAGAAGGAATTTATGGATGAATCAGCCGCGCCAGATCAGATTTGGGCAAGGGCGCTCGGTCAGCTGTTTGCCGGTCAGCTTTTCAATCAGCATCAGACGCAGGGCAAAAGGCGAGCGTTTAAACAGGCACAGCAGCGATTTCAGCTCAAAAGCCGGTTTGCTTTGCTCAACCTGGAAGCATTTGCCACAGTCGAGGCAGTTTTTCATGGTGGTCATGTTCACCTCCCGAATGAATAACGACGTAACAGTAAGCACAAACCTGCGATAAACAGCAGGAAAAGGAGTAGCAGCAGATAGGGTGCGTTCATCGTTGCCTCCTAAATAAGCTATTCGCTTACATTACGAACAAAGATAGCACTGGCTATACTCTTTAGCCAACACTATTTAGGAAAAATTTGTGCTTATTTGTGCCTGGTTTACAATGAGCGCAGCCAGGCCCGCACCGCAGGTAAAGTGCGGCAGATAATAAAGAGGAAGCTGAATGAGTCGTCGTGCAAAGAGCGCCACCAATACGCCCCAGGGGCCGCTTAAAGATATAGAGGAGCATGTCGAAGGATTTCGCCAGGTGCGCGAAGCGCATCGACGTGAACTTATTGATGACTACGTAGAGTTAATCTCTGATTTGATTCGTGAATTTGGTGAAGCCCGCCAGGTCGATATGGCCGCGCGCCTCGGCGTTTCACAGCCCACCGTGGCAAAAATGTTGAAGCGTTTAGGCACCACCGGTCTGGTGGAACAGGTTCCTTATCGCGGTGTGTTTCTGACGCCTGAAGGTGAAAAGCTGGCTGAAGCGAGCCGCGTACGCCACCATATTGTTGAAACTTTCCTGCTGGCGTTAGGTGTCAGCCCGGAAACTGCCCGCCGGGATTCTGAAGGCCTGGAACATCACGTCAGTGATGAAACCCTCGCCGTCTTCCAGAAGTTTTACGAGAGCCGCTAACCTACAAGGCCTTCCGCCATCATGCCCATCGTGCTGCGTTCCTTAATGCGTGATCGTATTTTGCATTTGCTGTTGCTGTTGGGTGTGATTTTATTGCCGCTGGCGGAGTATCGTTGGTCGCAATTGCCTGCCGCCGTTGACTGGCACACCATCATGACGCTAACGGGTTTATTGATGTTGACCAAAGGGCTGGAAAACAGCGGCTATTTTGATGTGCTCGGCGCACGTCTGGTACAGCGCTTTCAACATGAGCGCACGCTGGCGCTGTTTATGGTCTGTGCTGCGGCGCTGCTTTCCACTTTTCTCACCAACGATGTGGCACTTTTTATTCTGGTGCCGCTGACGCTGACGCTGCGCAAATTTTCACGTCTGCCGATTTCCCGACTGATCATTTTTGAAGCGCTGGCGGTGAATGCCGGATCGCTGTTGACCCCGGTGGGCAATCCGCAAAATATTCTGTTATGGAGCCACGGTACGCTCAGCGTACCGGGATTTATCCTGCAGATGGCGCCGCTGGCTGCAGTATTAATGATCAGCCTGATGGCGCTCACCTGGTGGAGTTTTCCCAAACGAACCATCCAGAAACATGCACAAAGCGAAGCGCATCAATGGAAAAAACCGTTGTTTATCATTAGTGTGCTGCTCTATCTGGTGTTTATTGTGGCTTTAGAACTGAAAATGACCGGATGGGCACTGTTATTGGTGGCAGGCTGCTTCCTGATCATGGCGCGCAGCGTATTGATCAGTATTGACTGGAGCTTGTTGCTGGTATTTGTCGCGATGTTCATCGATGTGTTTTTACTGATGCATCTTCCCCTGCTGCAACCCTATTTCGCCGCGATAGGTCATTTAAGCGAAGGGGGGGTATATTTGCTGGCGATCGGTCTTTCACAGGTCATCAGCAATGTGCCGGCAACCATTCTTTTGCTGCAAAAAGTGCCGCCTACAGAGGCGCTCGCCTGGGCCGTCAACATTGGTGGATTTGGCTTGCTGCCGGGTTCATTGGCTAACCTGATTGCGCTTCGTATGGCGCAAGACAGCAAAGTCTGGTGGCGCTTTCACCTGTTTTCTTTACCCATGCTGGCGTGGTCGATGCTGTGTGGCTGGTTGCTGTTGCGCTGGCTACACTAAGCCTGCCATTTTGTTCTGCCCGATGAGCTGACGCGCTGATTATTCAGCGCGTTATCGCACGCAGTGGCAGAAAATGCGTTGATTGTTGGCTTGTGTAAAGTTGTACTGGCATTTGTCAATTTTCGATCTAAGGTTAAGTTGACCGTTTTTGCCCGTGGATCGGGATCACAGCCAGCGATGATAACCTATGAGTGATAACCACAATCAGCCGCCCGCACGCGAGCAGCAGGATGCGCAGCACGCTTCAGACTCCAGTCAAGACAACAACGAACCACAACGTAAACGCCCCGGCAAAAAGCCACTGGTCATTCTCGCCATCGTGGTCGTGATCATGCTGTTGGTGGGCCTGTGGTTCTGGTTTACCACGCGCAACATTGAATCCACGGATGATGCCTTTACCGAAGGTGATGCCGTGACCATCGCACCGAAAGCGGCCGGTTATGTGGTGAAACTGCTGGTGAAAGATAACCAGCGGGTGAAGCAGGGCGATTTGCTGGTGGAGATCGACCCACGCGATACCAGTGCCCAACGCGATCAGGCTAAAGCCCAGCTTGGCCTGGCTCAGGCGCAACTGCATCAGGCGCAGGCACAGTTAGCGCTGTCACGCGTGCAGTATCCTGCGCAGCGCGATCAGGCGTTAGCCGATCAAGCCAAAGCGCAGGCCAATCTTTTGAATGCGCAGGCGGACTATCGTCGTCAGCGCGGCGTGGATCCGCGCGCGACGTCACAACGCAACATCGATACCGCAGCCGCGCAGCTGCGATCCGCTGAAGCACAACTGCAAAGCGCCAAAGCGCAGGTGGAAGTGGCTTCGCAGGTGCAATTGCAGATTCGCCAGCAGGAAACCAACGTAGAAGCGCGCCAGCAGCAGGTTGAGCAGGCGCAGGCTCAGCTCAATACCGCCGAACTGAATCTCTCTTATACCCAAGTGCGTGCTCCCTACGATGGCTTTGTCACCAAGCGCAACGTGCAGGTCGGCACGCTGGTACAGGCTGGCACGGCACTGTTTTCACTGGTGTCGCCGGATATCTGGATCAATGCCAACTTCAAAGAGTCCCAACTGGCGCGGATGAATCCCGGCGACAAAGTGGATATCAGTATCGACGCCTGGCCAGATATGAAGCTGGAAGGGCACGTTGATAGCGTGCAGATGGGGTCCGGCTCGCGCTTCTCCACCTTCCCGGCTGAAAACGCCACCGGTAACTACGTGAAAATTGTGCAGCGCGTGCCGGTGAAAATCGTCATCGATAAAGGATTGGATCCGAATCATCCATTGCCACTGGGCCTGTCGGTTGAGCCGAAGGTCACCGTCGAATGAGTGCGAGCGAAAGCTGGCGTCCGGCCAGCAATCCCTGGCTGGTCGCCATCACGGTGACGCTGGCGGTGTTTATGGAGATCCTCGACACCACCATCGTTAACGTGGCGCTACCGCACATTGCCGGCTCACTCTCTTCCAGTTACGACGAATCCACCTGGGTGCTGACTTCCTATCTGGTGGCTAACGGCATTGTGTTGCCCATTTCCGCCTTCTTTAGCCGCTTGTTTGGGCGTAAACAGTTCTTCCTGATCTGTATTGTCATGTTCACCATCTGCTCGTTCCTGTGCGGTATCGCCACTGAGCTATGGCAAATCATTCTGTTCCGCGTGTTGCAGGGTTTTTTCGGCGGTGGTTTGCAGCCGGTGCAGCAATCGGTGCTCCTCGATTACTTTAAAGCGGAAGATCGTGGCAAAGCTTTTGGTCTCTCCTCGATTGCGATTATCGTTGCGCCAGTGATCGGCCCAACACTCGGCGGCTGGATCACCGATAACTACAGCTGGCGCTGGGTGTTCTTCATTAACATCCCGGTCGGAATTTTAACGGTGCTGGCGATCTATCAACTGCTGGAAGATCCACCGTGGGAGCGTAAATGGGCGAAGGGCAAGCTGAAGATCGATTACATCGGTATCAGCTTGATCACTCTTGGACTCGGCTGTTTGCAGGTGTTCCTTGACCGTGGTGAAGATGAAGACTGGTTCGCCTCGCACTTTATTCGCCTGTTTTGCATGCTGGCGGTGATCGGCATTGTCGGCGCCGTCTACTGGCTGCTGTATGCGCGTAAACCCGTGGTAGATATCACGGTCATGAAAGATCGTAACTTCTGGGTGTCCGGTTTGCTGATGGCAGGCATGGCGATGATTCTGTACGGCAGTTCGGTGGTACTTCCACAACTGGCGCAGCAGGATATGGGCTATACCGCGACCTGGTCGGGGCTGGTGCTCTCGCCTGGTGCGATATTGATCGTCCTGACCATTCCGCTGGTGCTGAAGCTGATGCCGATTGTGCAAACACGCTACATCATTGCTTTCGGTTTTACCTGTCTCGCCAGCGCCTTCTTCTATTCCACGACCTTGACGCCGAACGTTGATTTTACCACCCTGGTATTGATGCGCAGTGCGCAATCGATAGGGCTGGGTTTCCTGTTTGTGCCTCTGACGACCATTGCTTTTATTACGGTGCCACAACGGCTCAATGCGGATGCATCGGCATTGTTTACCATGTTCCGTAATGTGGCGGGATCGATCGGTATTTCACTGGCAACGGCGGGGATCACTGAGCGTATGCAGGCGCGGTCGGCGAGTATGGTGCATAACATGACGCCGCTCAACGAGCCGTTCAATCTCACTTTGCAGCATTGGGCGCAGTCGATTCGCGACTTTACGTCTGCGGTGGGCGATCCCCTGACGCTGGCGACCGGTCAGCTGTACAAAGAGATGATTGCACAGGCGCGAATCCTGGCGTACATCGACGTATTTATGGGCCTGAGTATTGTGGCCTTGCTGTTGATTCCATTTTGTTGGTTGCTTTCGCCGATCAAGAGCGAAGGCAGTGCAGGAGCACACTAAGATGATCACCTCTCCGCGCTTGAGTTTGCTGGCGCTGTCTCTGCTTCTGGCGGGTTGCGCTGTGGGCCCTGATTATCAGCCACCCCATGCGCAGACGCCGGGCAGCTATCGCGATTTGCCGTCGCAGGAAGCCTCAAAACCGCAATCGGCGGCCACCAACCCGCTGTGGTGGAAAAGCTTTAATGATCCACAACTGGATAGCCTGATTGAACGCGCCATTGCCGGTAACTTATCCCTGCAGCAGTCGGTGTTGCGCATTGCTGGCGCGCGTGAGCAACTGGCGCAGGCGCGCGGCGGGCTTTTTCCGTCACTCAATGGCTCGGCTAAAGTCACACGTCAGCAGTTGGGCCTAAAAGGCATACTGAAATCCAACGGGGTTTACGATCAGGTGGACAGTGACGTCGCCAATCAACTGAACGGCCTCGATCATTCTGTCACCCTTTATCAAGGCAGCTTTGACGCCAGCTGGGAGCTGGATCTGTGGGGCAAAGTGCGCCGTCAGATGGAAGCCGCAGATGCGCAGCAGCAGGCTGCTATCGAACAGCGCAATGATGCACTGGTGTCACTCGAAGCAGAAGTGGCACGTACCTATCTGCAATTGCGCGGCGCGCAAGCGGTACTCAATACGCTGCAGCAGCAAATCGATGTGGCGCAGCAAACCTGGGAACTGACGCAAAGCCAGCAGCGTAACGGCATGGCGCCGCTCACCGATGTGGAAAATGCGCGCGCACAACTTGCCTCGCTGAACGCGCAATTGCCGGGCTATCAGTCGCAGGAACGTCAGGCCATGAATGGTTTAGCGGTATTGCTGGGCAAAACGCCGGGCGCACTGGATAACGAGCTGATGAGCAGTAAAGCGTTACCGGCGTTGCCGAAAATGGTGGCGGTGGGGATTCCATCCACGCTGGCGCGACGACGTCCGGATATTCGACAGGCGGAAGCCAATCTGCATGCGCAGACTGCCAACATTGGCGTCTCGGTGGCGGATCTGTTCCCCAGCCTGTCACTGACGGGTCAACTCGGGGTTCGCAACACCGATGCCAGCTATCTGGATGACTGGAGCAGCCATTTCTACAGTATCGGGCCCTCGCTCTCCATTCCGATTTTTCAGGGCGGGCGTTTGGTCTCCAGCGTGAAACTGGCACGCGCGCAGCAGGCCAATGCGGCGCTGGAATATCGTCAGGCGGTGCTGACTGCCTTGCAGGATGTCGAGAATGCCCTGGTCAGTTATCGCGCCGATCAGCAGCAGGTGACCGCTCTGGATGAAACCACTGGCGCGTTGCAGAGAGCATTTGATCTCGCCAGTGATAGCTACAAGCAGGGGATTTCCAGCTTCCTGGATGTGTTGGACGCACAGCGTCAGTTAGCGCAGGCAGAAGCACAATCGACACAGGCACGAATGCAGAGTGCACTGGATTTAGTCGCGTTGTACAAAGCGCTGGGCGGCGGCTGGGAACCTTATCAGAACGTTAATCTGCCTGAATATGCTGTGTTTGGCCCTGCCACCACGGTGCCTTAGTCGTAAAAGGGGGCAGTCTGCGGGTTGCCCCAGCATCAGGCATCACAATTCGCCCATTTTGAAACGAAAGTTTTCATTTTGGACTAAATGCAAATTCCCCTCTGATCACTCTTCACCGATTTACACGCAGTAAAGCCCCTTTTTGTGATCTGCTCCGCATGTAAATGCGGGGTTTATGATCTGTAGCGCAAAATTTAAATTTCATAATTATTCCTGTTGGTTGAAATAAACTATTTTTAAATCTTCTCTTACTGTTAAGGAGTGGATTATGCCGCGGGAAAACTACCTTACCCCTAACAAAGCATCAGGGCCGAACAGCAGCACGCGCACTGAACCCTTTGTGAAGGTGATAGCAATGATTGCCACCTTAGGGGGGTTGCTGTTCGGCTATGACACCGGTGTGATTTCTGGCGCACTGTTATTTATGGGCAACGATCTCCATCTGACACCCTTTACCACGGGGTTGGTCACCAGCAGCCTGCTGTTTGGCGCGGCTTTTGGTGCCCTGGCATCAGGCCACTTTGCCGCCGCGGCCGGGCGGAGAAAAATCATTCTGGTGCTGGCGGTGATTTTCGCCATTGGCGCAATCGGCACCGCGTTAGCACCTGACGTTGAATGGATGATTTTCTTCCGCCTGGTATTGGGTGTGGCGGTGGGGGGCGCGTCAGCGACGGTTCCGGTGTACATCGCGGAGATGGCGCCCGCCAACAAACGTGGCCAGTTAGTGACCATGCAAGAACTGATGATCGTCTCCGGGCAGATGTTGGCTTACATCTCCAACGCCGGTTTTAACGCGGTATGGGGCGGTGATACCACCTGGCGTTGGATGCTGGCGGTAGCGACGGTGCCTGCCGTGCTGCTGTGGTTTGGCATGCTGTTTATGCCCGACTCACCGCGTTGGTATGCGATGAAAGGGCGGTTAGCAGAAGCGCGTCAGGTGCTGGAACGCACGCGAGCTAAACAAGATGTTGAGTGGGAACTCACGGAAATAGAAGAAACCTTAGCTGAAGAGCAACATGAAACGCGCCCACGCCTGCGTGAACTTCGCCAACCCTGGCTGTTTAAATTATTTTTGATTGGCGTGGGTATTGCGGTCATACAGCAGTTAACCGGGGTGAATACCATCATGTATTACGCTCCGACCATGTTAAAAGCCGTGGGCATGAGCGATAACGCAGCATTAATTGCCACCATCGCCAATGGCGTTATTTCAGTATTAATGACTTTCGTCGGTATCTGGCTGCTGGGGCGCATAGGGCGCCGTACTATGACGATGTTAGGACAGTTTGGCTGTACCGCCTGTCTGGTATTTATTGGTGCCGTCAGTTATTTCATGCCGGAGACGGTAAATGGTCAACCTGATGTTCTGCGCAGTTATATGGTGTTGCTGGGAATGCTGATGTTTTTGAGCTTCCAGCAAGGTGCACTCTCGCCCGTGACCTGGTTGCTATTGTCTGAAATTTTCCCTACACGTCTGCGTGGGATATTTATGGGCGGCGCCGTGTTTGCTATGTGGATCGCTAATTTCCTTATCTCGCTGATGTTCCCAATCCTGTTGGCATCGGTGGGTTTATCGGGAGCGTTCTTTATTTTTGCGCTAATCGGAATAGGGGGAGCCATTTTTGTGGTTCGCTTTGTACCGGAAACACGAAATCGTTCACTGGAACAGATCGAGCATTATTTGCACGACTGGCTGTCAAATGAAGAACCGCAACCGCAGTTGACGCACGCTGTGAAGAAAAGCTCGTAACCTGAGGTGACGTTTTTATGAGGGTAAAAGCCGGTGCATGCACTGGCTTTTTATCGATAAGTGGGGATAAAAATGCGATTGTGGTCTCAACTGTGAAAATAGAATAATCACCTGTGAAAATAGATTTTCGGCCATAACATTAATCTTCATTAATCTGCTAACACACATCAGCCAGGCAAGGCATTAGCCGCTAAATGCTTGTTTATCAGCCGGGAATAACCTCTGAAATCGGTACCAGTTCCAGTCGGTGGTACTAAAATGCTGTTGTTAATTCACCGTTAATTAAAGCTTCCCGCTGGGGATATCGCTCAAATTGTGAATACGTTAATCAGTTAGGAATTATCCGTCCGCATAAATTAATTTATTTTTTTATTTGAATTGGGTAATCTTGCCACTACAGTTTATTTAAACCCCCCTTAAGCAAGGACCTTGTGATGAGTGACGCATTTAAAGTTCTGAACAACATTCGCACATTACGTGCGCAGGCTCGTGAACTGCCATTGACCGATCTGGAAGAGATTCTGGAGAAATTAACCGTGGTGGTGACTGAGCGCCGCGACGAAGTTCATGCAGAAGAAGCGCAGAATCGCGAGAAAGAAGAAAAGCTGTCTAAATACCGCGAAATGCTGCTGGCTGACGGTATTGACCCGAACGAATTGCTGGGTGCGTTGGAAACCGGTAAAAAACGCGCGAAGCGTGCACCGCGTCCGGCTAAATATTCTTACACCGATGAGAACGGTGAAGAGAAATCATGGACCGGCCAGGGCCGTACCCCAGCAGCGATTAAGAAAGCGCTGGACTCTGGTAAAAGCCTGGACAGCTTCCTGATCAAATAATCGACACAATCCTTGTAAGCGGGAGCCGAAGACCACGTTGTCTTCGGCTTTTTTATTTCTCTATTTGCAACAACGCGTTTAACGCCTTCGCTCGCTGCCCGCAGGCGCAGAGGTGGCGTCCCGGTGCTGCTTTCTGGCATAATGCCCGCTGTTTTTTCCTCCACTGCGTAACAAAGGTCAATGCCGTGTTAGTTTCCAGCAATATTACTATGCAGTTCGGCAGTAAGCCGCTGTTTGAGAATATCTCCGTTAAGTTTGGCGGCGGTAATCGTTACGGTTTAATCGGTGCGAACGGCAGCGGTAAATCGACCTTCATGAAAATACTGGGCGGCGACCTGGTACCGACCAACGGTAATGTTTCACTCGACCCTAACGAGCGTATCGGTAAGTTACGTCAGGACCAGTTTGCCTTTGAGCAATTCAGCGTGCTGGATACGGTGATTATGGGTCACGCCGAATTATGGGCGGTGAAGGAAGAGCGCGACCGTATTTATGCTTTGCCAGAAATGAGCGAAGAGGAAGGCTATAAAGTTGCCGACCTGGAAGTTGAATACGGCGAAATGGATGGTTACAGCGCAGAATCTCGTGCCGGGGAATTATTGCTGGGCGTGGGTATTCCGGTGGAACAGCATTACGGTCCGATGAGCGAAATCGCACCAGGTTGGAAACTGCGTGTGCTGTTGGCGCAGGCATTATTCTCAAACCCAGATATTTTGCTGCTCGATGAACCGACGAACAACCTGGATATTGATACCATTCGTTGGCTGGAGCAGGTGCTAAACGAACGTAACAGTACCATGATTATCATTTCGCATGACCGTCACTTCCTGAATATGGTGTGTACGCACATGGCGGATCTGGATTACGGCGAACTGCGCGTGTATCCAGGAAATTATGACGAATATATGACCGCGGCGACGCAAGCGCGTGAACGTTTAATTTCTGATAACGCGAAGAAGAAAGCGCAAATTGCAGACCTGCAATCATTCGTTAGCCGTTTTAGTGCCAACGCCTCTAAATCGCGTCAGGCGACTTCGCGTGCCAAGCAGATTGATAAAATTAAGCTGGATGAAGTGAAAGCCTCCAGTCGTCAGAACCCTTATATCCGTTTTGATCAGGATAAGAAGCTGTTCCGTAATGCGCTGGAAGTTGAGGCACTGACGAAAGGATTCGATAACGGACCGCTGTTCAGCAAGCTTAATCTGATGGTTGAAGTTGGCGAGAAAGTGGCCATTCTCGGTGCCAACGGTATCGGTAAAACCACGTTGCTGAAAACATTGGTCGGCGAATTAACGCCTGACAGCGGCACTGTGAAATGGTCCGAGAATGCGCTGATTGGTTATTATGCGCAGGATCACGCAGAAGATTTCGCCGATGACCTGAGTGTTTTCGACTGGATGAGTCAGTGGAAGCAGGAAGGTGACGACGAGCAAGCGGTGCGCAGTATTCTGGGCCGTCTGCTGTTTGGTCATGATGAAATCAAGAAGCCTGCTAAAGTGCTGTCTGGTGGTGAGAAAGGCCGCATGCTGTTTGGCAAGCTGATGATGCAGAAGCCGAACATCTTGATCATGGATGAACCGACCAACCACCTTGATATGGAATCGATTGAATCGCTTAACCTGGCACTTGAAGGTTACGAAGGCACGCTGATTTTCGTTTCGCATGACCGTGAGTTTGTCAGTTCACTGGCAACCCGCGTGATGGAGATGAAGGGTGATCGCATTATCGACTTTACCGGCAACTACGAAGATTATCTGCGTAGTCAGGGTATTGTTTAAATCGTTACATACCCATAGCTTCGCCCGCCGCATTCCTGCGGTGGGCGCTTTGTTCTGGTTTGCCATTTCGCCTGAGAGTTCTGCACCGTCAGGCATGAATGGTGGGCCGCTCCGTAAAGACGGCGTGAATACATCCCTGTAGCCTCGACTGCCGTATTCCTGCGGCGGGCGCATTGTTCTGGTTTGCCATTTCGCCTGAGAGTTCTGCACCTTCAGGCATAAATGGCGGGGCGCTCCGTAAAGACGGCGTGAATACATCCCTGTAGCCTCGGTCGCCGCATCCCTGCGGCGAACGCTTTACTCCGGACCCACGATTCTTGCCTTTATCAATATTTGTGCTCTCTGTTGGTTAATTCAGTCTGCACGGCCGATGCGGTCTATACAGCAACACCATAGGTTAAAGGGAAGATAAGGTTCGCCCGAAGAGCAAAGCGTCTGGGCCACGGATGGCCCAGCCGATCGGCATGGATGCCGGTTTCCTTTGCGATCGGGCGGACCTTATCGGACCCTGCGCCCGACCTTCAGCGCACCCACCAAACTACCCAATCTGCCCAATATTCACATACTGGGTTTCCAGATACTCCTCCAGCCCAACATCCGCGCCTTCGCGTCCTAATCCTGACGCTTTTACACCGCCAAACGGCGCCACCTCTGTCGAGATAATCCCTTCATTAACGCCAACCATGCCGCTCTCCAGTTGCGGAGTCACGCGCAGTGCCCGCGCCAGATCACGCGTAAACAGATAAGCGGCCAGCCCATACGGTGTGTTGTTGGCGCGCTTGATCACTTCCTGTTCCGTACGGAAACGGAAGCAGGCCGCAACCGGTCCAAATGTCTCTTCGTGTGCCAGACGCATCTGCTCATTGGCATCGGCCAGCACCGTTGGCTGGTAAAAGCTGCCACCCAACGCATGACGCTCACCGCCGCAAATCAAACGCGCACCGTGCTGCAAGGCATCCTGCACATGTGCTTCGACCTTCTCCATGGCTCGCTGATGAATCAGTGGCCCCTGCTGTGCGCCCGGTGTCAGGCCCGGTGCGACTTTCAACGCGTTAGCCGCTGCAGCCAGTTTGGTGACGAATTGATCATACACGCCATCCTGCACGTAAAAGCGGTTCACGCAGATGCAGGTCTGTCCGCTGTTGCGGAATTTGGCTGCCATAGCGCTTTCGATTGCGGCATCAATATCGGCATCATCGAACACGATAAATGGTGCATTACCGCCCAACTCCAGCGACAACTTCTTCACTGAACTCGCGGCATCGCGCATCAGCAACTGGCCAACACCCGTAGAGCCGGTGAAGGAAATTTTCCGCACCGTATCGTGGTGCGTCAGCGTGTGGCCAATCTCCACCGTTTCCCCGCTCACCGCATTCAGTACGCCAGCCGGAACGCCAGCCTGTTCAGCCAGCACCAGCAGGGCAAAGGCTGACAACGGTGTCTCGTTCGCCGGCTTCACAATCGCGGTACAACCGGCGGCCAGCGCCGGGCCCAGCTTGCGCGTCAACATCGCCAGTGGGAAATTCCATGGCGTTATCGCGGCGACCACGCCCACCGGCTGTTTCAGCGTCAGGATCAGATTTCCGGCCTTAGTTGAAGGGATCGTTTTGCCGTTAGCACGCTTGCCTTCCTCGGCAAACCACTCAATAAAACTGGCGGCGTAAAGCACTTCGCCACGCGCTTCAGCCAGCACTTTTCCTTGTTCCTGCACCACCAACTGCGCCAGCGGTTCCTGATTCTCAATAATCAATTGATACCAGCGCTGCAGGATCGCAGCGCGCGCTTTGGCGGTTAAGGCACGCCAGGCGGGCAGGGCGGCGGCGGCGGCATCAATCGCGCGGTGGGTTTCCGCCGCGCCAACGTTAGCGACCTGCGCCACCACGCTGTTGTCGGCTGGGTTGGTCACATCATAAGTGCGATCGCTCTCCAGCCATTGTCCATTGCAATACCAGCCGGTACGCAGCAGTGAAGATGTCATGCGATATTCCTTGCAGATTGAAGTGCGTTATCCGTAAACACCGTGCGCGCAGCACGGCTATGACGGGCGATACGTTTTCCCGCGGTGTAATCGTTGATCACATCGCACGGCGTGTAGTTGCGTTCCAGCTCGAAGCGCTCTTCGCTATCCAGCGGGGTATGCAGCGCGGCGATAGCGCTATCGAGTTGGGCGACGCTGTCTGCACCTACCAGCATCGAATCCACGCCTGGATGGGACAGCACCCAGGCCTGAGCAATCTGCGCACTGGTTAATCCACGTGCAGCGGCGACACGGCCAACGGATTCGGCAATCTGAATCGAAGCTTCATCGGCATACATTTCACGGGTGAAGAAATCAGTTTGATTGCGGATAGATTGCGCATCGCCGCTTAACAGCCCGCGCGCCAATGGGCTAAACACGGAAACACCCAGGCCCTGATCGCGACAGAACGGCATCATTTCGCGTTCCTCCTCGCGGTAGGCGCAGTTCAGCTGCAGCTGCATATTGATCGGTTTCACAAACCCGTTGCGCTCGCAGCACCACAAAATCTTCGCCAGCTGCCAGCAATACATGGTGGAAACCCCGACATAGCGTGCTTTGCCGCTGCGCACGATGCTGTTCATCGCTTCCCATGTCTCTTCGATCGGTGTGTTCACGTCGAAATAGTGCAGCATGTAGACATCAACATAGTCGGTGCCGAGGCGGCGCAGGCTGCCATCGATACTGTCGAGAATGTGTTTACGCGAATGGCCCTGATTGTTCTGGCCCCCGCCAAGTGGATAACCCACTTTGGTGGTCAGCACCAACTCATCACGCTGGGCGATGCGTTTGAGCACACGGCCTACTACCTCTTCACCGGCACCGCTGGAGTAGAAGTCAGCCAGATCGATAAAGTTGATACCGCTTTCCAGCGCGTGACGAATAATCGGCTCGCTTTGCGCCTCGTCAAAAATCCATGGTTTCCAGCTCTTGCTGCCCATATTCATGGTGCCGAGGCAAAGACGCGACACCTGCAAACCGCTGTGGCCCAGTTTGATGTATTCCATGCTGCAACTCCTGCTACTTCGGGGAATAAAAGGGATTGCCCAACTCGGGCAGAGCATTGATTAACTGCTGGCGGCCCGGCAACTTCTCCATGGCCGCTTCTATCGCCACTTTGCAGGCGCGATAGTTATTAGCGAACACTTCATCGAGATCGGTACAGCCAGGATTCACCCAGTTAGCGGTGACAATGCACCACTCATCTTCGGCTTCCGGCGGCAACGTGCCTTGCAACTGCGCCTCGGTTACAGCTTTAGCAATCGCAGCCTGTGATGCGCCCCAGGTGGCATTGCCGTGCAGATCGCTACTGATAGCGGCTTTGTTGACATACAGCGTCATCGGCTTGGCTGGCACATTGGGTTTAATCACCACCATAAACGGACAGTGGCCTTGTGAAGGCGTCGCCAGGCTGGTGGAGAACGCCTGACCCACCACGCCGTTGCGCGGTCCAATCATGATATTGATATGCGAAGCGTTAACGCCGTCGCCTGCAAAGCCTTCACCGATATACATTTCCATCATTGCCTCCAGTTACAGATGTTGTGTTGAAGTTGAAGCGTTAGGGCTGAGCGCTTTATCCACTGCCGGGGTCTCCTGAGAGGCGTCAGTGAGCGTCAGACCTTTGGTCTCGGGTGCCCAGGCGATGGACACCAGCGCGCCGAGCACCAGAATCGCCGCCAGCAAACCCATGGTGCCGGCGATGCCGTAATTGACGATGGCGAGGGGCAGCAGCAGCGTGCCGACCGCCGAGCCCAGTCGGCTCATTGAGGTGGCGAAACCCACGCCGCGAGAGCGCACATCGGTTGGGAAGCTCTCTGCCGGGAACACGCCCACCAGGTTGCTCACGGCCGACATAATCAGCGTAAAGGCGGCAAACAGCAGAATCAGCCAGATGCCGGGGCTGGTGTGCAGCAGGCTCAGCAGCAGCAAACAGGTCGCAAGGAAAATAAAGGAACCGATCAGGAAGCCTCGACGCGAGCACATCGCCGTTAGCACGATGCCCAGCACCGCTCCCACCAGCAGCAGACCGCTTAGCAGCAGGTCAGTGGCAAAGCCTTGATCCAATCCCATCTCGCGCAGGATGGCGGGCAGGAAGGTATAGATGGCGAAATAGGGGATCACCAGGCAGACAAAGAACAGACAGTTAAAGGCGGTGCGACGACGATAGCGCGGGCGGAACAGTGCGCTCAGGCTGCCATCCTGCTCCTGCTGTTTCTCTTCCTGCAAGGTGACGTGCGAGCCAAATAAACGATGAACGATAGCCATGGCTTCCTCGCGTCGACCGCGACGCAGTAACCAGCGTGGGGATTCCGGCGTACCAATGCGCAACAGCAAGATCGCTAAAGCTGGTAGAGCAGAGGATGCGAGTAGCCAGCGCCAGCCATCAACGTGTGCCTGCAGTGCCAGATGTCCGGCAAAGCTGGCGGCGACATAGCCGACCGTCCAGAGCACGCTGAAGGCCCCCAACAGTACGCCGCGATGTTTGCGCGGGGCGAACTCCGCCAGAATGGTATGGCCGACCGAGAAGTCACCGCCTAAGCCGAAACCAATTAGCACACGCAACAGGAACAGTTGCTCTGCTGACTGGGCAAAAAACTGCATGCCAGATGCCAGAGTGATCAGGATAAAGCTGAAGCAGAAAATCTTTTGGCGGCCGACACTGTCGGCGATCCAGCCGAGAATCAGGCTACCGAGAAATAACCCGATCAACGCCGAGCTGCCAATCATGCCTTGCCAGAACGGCGAGAGTGACATTTGCGGCGTCATCTGTGTCAGCGCGAAGCCAACGGAACCGAGAATGTAGCCATCGGTGAGGTGCGCACCGAAGGTGAGCCCGGTGATTTTGAGGTGAAAGCGATTTAAGGGTACATCATCCATCAGAGTCGTTTGCGTCATGTTCCTTCCTCCTTCGGGGAGAGATAGTTGTTATTTTATTGTTATCTGGATGAGAAATTACTGTGACATTGGAGCCGGGTGCAGGCCAGTGCGAAAAAGTCATACCCCTATTCCGCAATTTCCTGTGATTGCACTCAAAAATTTAGGTTTACGTTCTCCGTTACCGTCTGGGTTGTGATTAGATTGGCGCGATGTTTTACCGCCTGGCTGCTGGAGTCAGAATGAGAAAGTTGCCTTCACTCAGTATGTTACGGCTGTTCGAAGAGACCTGCCGTACGCTGAGCTTCAGTAAAGCCGCCGATGCCTTGTTCATGACGCAAAGCGCCGCCAGCCGTCAGATGCGCCAGCTGGAAACCTTCCTTGGCAAAGACCTGTTCGTGCGTAGCCACAGCGGATTGATGCTGACGCCGGAAGCCATCCAGCTGCTACCCGTGGTACGTCAGTCACTGGATCTGCTGGAAGAGGGCGTACGCAGCGTGCAGCAGCACAACCCCCGCCAGCACCTGCGTTTACAGGTCGCTCCTACCTTTGCCACGCGCTGGTTAGCGCCGCGTCTGGTGTCATTGCGTCAACAGCATCGTCAGCTGCAAATCATGCTGATCAGTGAAGCGCGGCAGAAATACAGCGACTTCGACTGCGCCATTCGTTTTGGCTCGCAGCAGGATGCGCAAGAGGCGGGCGCGGAAGGGGAATGGCTGTGCCATGAAACTTTGGTGCTGGTGGGCAGTCCACTGCTGATGCTGGATGGCATCTGGCCAGATATCAGCCTGATGCCACAGTTGCACGTGCTGAATGGCGACAGTCGGCTGGATAACTGGTCGCGCTGGTATCAGGCCTGCGGCGAAACTGCGCCGCCGGAAGATAACGGACTGGCGTTTAGCACGCAGGATCAGGTGATCAACGCCTGTGTCACCGGTGCAGGTTTTGCCGTGCTGGATCGTGCCATGGTGCGTAATGAACTCAGCAACGGTGTGTTGGTTCAGATTTCGCCGCAGTTGCTTTCCAGCGCTAACGGCTACTGGCTGGAGGTGCCTTACGGCAAACAGATGTTGCCGCGTGTGGCGGTATTTCGGGATTGGCTGCTGGCGGAGATGCAACGTTTCAACGCTGCCACGCCCGCAGCCAGCGTTATCCTTTAGTGAAAAGGTGGGTGTGCAGTGGATTTAGTTGAATTTTGAAAGAGACGCTGAAGCTCGGAGGTTCCATGGTGCACCATCACGACATCGGTAAACATCGCGTGCAGTGGGCGAAGCAAGAACACGGCAGCGCATGGCCGATTTTGCAGGCGCTGAAAACCGCTTTTGACCCGAATGGGATCATGAATAAAGGCACCATCTTCCCGCAGGAGTAAAACCACAAGGTGCGCAGCCATGCGCACCTTACTTATTTCTCGCCGCACACCTCGCAATGTCTATCCTGCATCACTTTCATGTTGCGGAACTCCGCACTCATCGCATCGTAGATCATCAAGCGTGCACGGGCAGGTTGCCCCAACGCGGTCAGCACTTTTATGGCCTCTAATGATTGCATCGCACCAATGACACCGACCAACGGCGCCAGCACGCCGGCTTCCACGCAGCTTAATGTCTGATCGCCAAACAAGCGGCTAATGCAGCGATAACAGGGTTCCCCCGGCTGCCAGGTAAACACGCTGAGCTGGCCTTCCATACGAATGGCCGCCCCGGAAATCAGCGGCACCTTGTGCTGGTAACACAAACGATTGATCTGCTCACGTGCACTGACATTATCCGTACAGTCCAGCACCGCATCTTGGCGCGCGATCAGGGCACTGAGTTGAGCATCATCCAGCTGTGCATCAATCGGTTCGAGCTGGCAATGCGGGTTAATCGCCGCCAGCCGTTGACGCGCAGATTCCACCTTGGGCTGGCCGAGGGTGGCATCGCTGTGAAGAATCTGGCGCTGCAGATTGCTTAAGCTGACGCTGTCGAAATCCAGCAAGGTAAGATGGCCCACACCGGCCG
Source organism: Pantoea sp. ME81 (assembly GCF_903970985.1). Classification (NCBI taxonomy): domain Bacteria; kingdom Pseudomonadati; phylum Pseudomonadota; class Gammaproteobacteria; order Enterobacterales; family Erwiniaceae; genus Pantoea; species Pantoea sp. ME81. Next base: position 51,979 of record NZ_CAJCKS010000002.1, read on the forward strand.
AAGCCAGATAGGGCGCAGCGGCACAGCCAAGCCCGCCGAGACCCACAATCAATACCCGCGACGCTTTGAGCTTCTCCTGACCGTCAAAATCAAAATCCCGCAGCACGATCTGACGGTTGTAACGCAGCATCTCCTCATCGCTCAGTTCGACGCTCATTAGCCCTCCAGCAGGCTATTGAAAACTTCAACCTCAACCCATTCGCCAGCTTCCACATCCGCACGATCGCGATCCAGCACAATAAAACAGTCGGCAAGGGCGAAAGAGCTAAACACGTGCGAACCCTGGGCACCGGTGCTGCGCACTTCCAGCACGCCGTCTTCACCACGATTGAGAATGCCGCGCTGGAAGTCGAGGCGTCCAGGCGATTTCTTCAAACGCTGAGTGGCACGAGCGCGTTGGCGTAGCGGCATAATGCGCGTGGTCTGGCCCGTAAGGGTCGCCAGTAACGGCTGCACCAACTGATAGAAGGTCACGGCGGCAGACACCGGATTGCCGGGCAGGCCGCAGAACCAGCTGTTGGCTAAGCGGCCAAAGGCGAACGGTTTGCCCGGCTTCATCGCCAGCTTCCAGAAGGTAATCACGCCTAACTCTTCCAGCATCGCTTTAGTGAAATCCGCTTCGCCGACGGAGACGCCACCGGTGCTGATCACGACATCCGCCTGACGATCGGCTTCACTGAATGCCTTGCGCAGCGCCTCGGGATCGTCCGCAATCACGCCCAAATCGATCACTTCGCAGCCCAGTTTGTTAAGCATCAGCGATACGGTGAAGCGGTTCGTGTCGTAGATTTGCCCGTCAGCCAAGGGCTGGCCCACCGCCTGCAATTCATCGCCGGTAGAGAAAATCGCCACGCGCAGTTTGCGCAGCACGCTGACTTCGGCAATCCCCAGTGAAGCCAGCAGCGGCAACTCGGCGGCTCCGAGGCGAACACCCGCCTCCAGCACCTGTTTGCCAGCTTCAATGTCTTCACCAATACGGCGGATATTTTGCCCGGGAGTCACGGCGGCAGTGATGACGATACCGCCCGCACGCTGTTCGGTTTGCTCCTGCATCACCACGGCATCGCAGCCTGCCGGAATCGGCGCACCGGTCATAATACGAATCACGCTGCCAGCGGGCCAATCGCCGTTGAACGGCGCGCCGGCAAAAGCTTTGCCTGCGACCGGGAATTCGCGGTCCGGCACGATATCGCTGAGACGCACGGCATAACCATCCATCGCGGAGTTATCAAACGGCGGCACATCCAGTGGAGACGTCACCGGTTTGGCGGTGATGCGACCTGCAGCCTCATACAGCGAGACGCTGAGGCAATCGCTAATGGGCGTGAGCTGTTGCAGCATTTTTTGCTGCGCGTCTTCGAGGGAGATTAATCCTGCGGTGAAAGGTTCCATGTCAGTCTCTGCGTGATGAATTTCAGTTGCTGCCTATTATGGTGACATTTGTCTGCCGAGTCACATGTGACTAAAAAAGCATAATCCACAATAAAAGGTTATGACCGGAGATACACTTTCTGCTTTACAAGCCGGGAGTGCCTTTCTATAGTCGAAAATTGCCTAAAAAAGATGAAAACCATTCTAAATCAGTGTTTTTGGTTCTGATTTCCTGACAGGGTACCGGTTATGGCTAAAGCAGTTATCGCAATTCACGGCGGTGCGGGCGCAATCACGCGTGCCGCTATGAGCGCCGAAAAAGAGCAGCACTATCGTCAGCAATTGCACGCAATCGTTACCGCAGGGCAGCAGATTCTGGCCACGGGCGGCAGCGCGCTGGATGCGGTGACCGAGGCGGTGCGGCTGCTGGAAGAGTGCCCACTGTTTAACGCAGGCAAAGGCGCGGTGTTTACCCATCAAGGCACTCACGAACTGGATGCCAGCATTATGGATGGCCGCACTCTGGATGTCGGTGCGGTGGCGGGCGTGAATCACATTCGTAACCCGATTCTGGCGGCGCGTAAAGTGATGGAAAACAGCCCGCACGTGCTGTTTATCGGTGCGGGAGCAGAAGCCTTTGCCGCAGAACAGGGGCTGGAACAGGTTGCGCCGGATTTCTTCTCCACGCCTGAACGCTGGGAGCAGTTACAGCGTGCGTTGAGCAGCCAGCAGATGGTGCTCGATCATGACGGCGCTGCGCAAAGCCACAGCGACGATCCGCTCGATCCCGATCGCAAATTCGGCACCGTGGGTGCGGTGGCGCTCGATCTTCAGGGTAATCTGGCGGCCGCCACTTCAACCGGCGGCATGACCAATAAGCAGGTCGGCCGCGTGGGCGACTCCCCGCTCGTCGGCGCGGGCTGCTACGCTAATAATGAGACCGTGGCGGTTTCCTGCACCGGCACCGGTGAAGTGTTTATTCGTACTCTGGCAGCGTATGACGTTTCTGCACAGATGGAGTACGGCGGCCGTAGCCTGCAGCAAGCCACCGCCAACGTGATTCATGACAAAGTCCAGGAGCTGGAAGGCAGCGGTGGGCTGATTGCCGTCGACAGGCACGGCAATGTGGTGCTGCCCTTTAACAGTGAAGGGATGTATCGGGGATTCGCTTATGTGGGTGGCGAAGTCGAGGTAGCGATTTACCGCGATAGCTAAGGAGCAGGCATGACGCAGCAGCAGTTTGCACCCGAGCAGGTTCTGGCGGTGCGTGACCTCAACGTACGTTTTGAGCATGAAGGGCGAATCACCGAAGCGGTGCGTAACCTGTCACTGGATTTGCATCGTGGGGAAACGCTGGCGCTGGTGGGCGAATCCGGTTCGGGCAAATCGGTCACCTCGCTGGCACTGATGCGTTTGATTCAGCAGGCGGGCGGCGATGTCAGCGGCGAGATCCAACTGCGTCGACGTAACGGCGAGGTGCTGGATGTGATGCGTGCCTCCGCCAGTCAAATGCGCAAAGTGCGCGGCGCCGATATGGCGATGATTTTCCAGGAGCCGATGACCTCACTCAATCCGGTGTTTACCGTGGGTGAGCAGATCGCCGAATCCATCCGTTTACATCAGAGCAAAAGCCATCAACAGGCGCAGGCCGAAGCACGGCGCATGCTGGATCTGGTGCGCATACCTGAAGCCCACAACGTGTTATCGCGTTTTCCGCATCAACTCTCCGGCGGCATGCGTCAACGCGTGATGATTGCCATGGCGCTGTCGTGCAAACCGGCACTGCTGATTGCCGATGAGCCCACCACCGCGCTGGACGTGACTATCCAGGCGCAAATTCTGCAGCTGATCCGCGTGCTGCAAAAAGAGATGCAGATGGGGGTGATTTTTATCACTCACGATATGGGCGTGGTGGCGGAGATGGCCGATCGCGTACAGGTGATGTATCGCGGCGATGTGGTTGAGCGTGCGCCGGTGCAGCAGCTGTTTGATGCGCCGCAACAGCCTTACACCCGCGCCTTGCTGGCGGCAGTGCCGAAGTTGGGTGCGATGAGCGGCCAGCCGCTGCCCGCTAAATTCCCCTTACTGCACACCAATGGCCGTGAAGAGATTGCTATACCGCAGGATACGGTGCGCAGCGATGAGCCACCCATTTTGCAGGTACGCGACCTGGTGACGCGCTTTGATATTCGTGGTGGGTTATTGAATCGCGTCAAACGTCGTGTGCATGCGGTGGAGAAGGTCAGCTTTGATCTGCACGCTGGCGAGACGCTGGCGCTGGTCGGCGAATCCGGCTGCGGAAAATCCACTACCGGTCGATCGCTGCTGCGCCTGGTCGCCAGCCAGGGCGGCACGATTACTTTTAATGGTCAGCGTATTGATGCGTTGCAGGGCAACGCGCTGGCTTCGCTGCGCCGCGATATTCAGTTCATTTTTCAGGACCCTTACGCCTCCCTCGATCCGCGCCTGACGGTGGGTTTCTCGATTATGGAACCGCTGCTGGTGCACAAAACCATGGATCGGCGCCAGGCGGAGAAGCGTGTAGCCTGGCTGCTGGAGCGCGTCGGTTTGCTGCCGGAGCATGCGCAACGCTATCCACACGAGTTCTCAGGCGGCCAGCGCCAGCGCATCTGCATCGCTCGCGCATTGGCGCTGAACCCTAAAGTGGTGATTGCTGATGAGTCAGTCTCGGCGCTGGATGTCTCGATTCAGGCGCAAATTATCAATCTGATGCTCGACTTGCAGCGCGAGTTTGGCATCGCCTTCTTATTTATTTCTCACGATATGGCGGTGGTAGAACGCATCAGCCATCGCGTGGCCGTGATGTATCTCGGACAGATTGTGGAAATGGGGCCGCGCCAGGCGGTGTTTGAGCAGCCGCGCCATCCTTACACGAAAAAACTGATGGCCGCGGTGCCGGTCGCCGATCCGGCGCACCGTCATCGCGAGCGGGCGTTAATGGTGGATGAAATCCCCAGCCCGATCCGCCCATTGGGTGATGAGCCAGAAGTGGCACCGTTACTGGAAGTGGCACCGGGGCATTTTGTTGCCCGCCACGCCATTAGCGGTGCCTGAGCAGCAAGCAACCGCGTCATCCACGGATGTCGCGCATGACAGGGATTACAGGAGAACGATAACAATGCACCACATTATGCGAAAAGGGGTTATCACTGCCGGGTTGTTGAGTTCAGCGTTGGCAATGCCAGCGTGGGCAGCGAAGGACGCGGTGATTGCTGTGGCGTCAACCTTTACCACTATGGATCCGTACGACGCCAATGACACATTGTCGCAGTCGGTGGCTAAGGCGTTCTATCAGGGACTGTTCGGCTTTGATAAGGACATGAAGCTGCAAAACGTGCTGGCGGAAAGCTATCAGGCGAGCAGCGATGGCTTAACTTACACTATCAAACTGCGCTCGGGCGTGAAGTTCCAGGATGGCACCGATTTCAACGCGGAAGCGGTCAAGGCCAACATCGACCGTGCCAGCAACCCGGATAATCATCTCAAGCGTTACAACCTGTTCAAGTATGTGGCCAGCACCGAAGCGGTGGATCCGACCACGGTGAAGATTACGCTGAAGCAGCCGTTCTCGGCCTTCATCAACAATCTGGCGCACCCGGCGGCAGTGATGATTTCGCCCACCGCCCTGAAGAAATACGGTAAGGACATTGGCTTCCATCCGGTGGGTACCGGTCCGTATGAGTTCGTTACCTGGAATCAGACCGACTTCGTCAAAGTGAAGAAGTGGGATGGCTACTGGAAGAAAGGCTATCCGAAGCTGGACAGCATCACTTTCCGCCCGGTGGTAGACAACAACACCCGTGCGGCGATGTTGCAGACCGGCGAAGCGACCTTTGCATTCCCGGTACCGTTTGAGCAGGCTAAATTGCTGCAGGGCAACAGCAAACTCGATGTGGTCACCACGCCATCGATTATGCAGCGTTACATCAGCCTCAACGTGACGCAGAAGCCGTTTGATAATCCAAAAGTGCGTGAAGCGCTGGAATACGCCATTAACCGTGAGGCGCTGGTTAAAGTGGCGTTTGCTGGTTATGCCACGCCAGCCACCGGCATCGTGCCACCGGCGATTGATTTCGCGCAGAAATACCCGGCGATTAAATATGACCCGGCCAAAGCGCGTGAGCTGTTGAAAGAAGCAGGCTTCCCGAACGGTTTCGAAACCACCTTGTGGTCATCTCACAACCACAGCACCGCGCAGAAAGTGTTGCAGTTCACTCAGCAGCAGCTGGCGCAGGTCGGCGTGAAGGTGAAAGTCACGGCGATGGATGCGGGTCAGCGTGCCGCAGAAGTCGAGAGTAAAGGGCAGAAAGAGAGCGGTGTGCGCATGTTCTACACTGGCTGGTCGGCTTCGACCGGTGAAGCAGATTGGGCATTAACGCCGCTGTTTGCCACCACCTCCTGGCCGCCAGCCATCTTTAACACGGCGTTTTACAGCAATCCGCAGGTGGATAAAGATCTGAGCGATGCACTGAAAACCACCGATCGTGAGCAGAAAGCCAAACTGTACAAAGACGCTCAGGATCGTATCTGGAACGACCATCCGTGGATCCCGCTGGTGGTCGAGCAGTTGCTCTCCGCGAACAATAAAAACCTCACCGGTTTTTATGTCATGCCCGATACCTCATTCAATTTTGATGAGGCGGATCTGAAGTAACAGGCGCGGCCAGCCTTGCGAGGCTGGCCGCTGCTGCGCAGGATTTTGCATGCTCAACTATTTTCTCAAACGATTATTGGGGCTGATCCCCACGCTGCTGATTGTGGCGGTGCTGGTGTTCCTGTTTGTCCACCTGTTGCCGGGCGATCCGGCGCGCCTGATTGCGGGTCCGGAAGCGGATGCCTCAGTGGTGGCGCTGGTGCGTCAGGAACTCGGTCTCGATCAGCCGCTGATCCAGCAGTTCTGGCACTTTATTCTCAATGCGCTGCAGGGGGATTTTGGCCAGTCGATGGTGTCGAAACGCCCGGTCTCGGAAGAGATAGCCGCGCGCTTCTTCCCGACGCTGTGGCTGACCCTCACCAGCATGGTGTGGGCGGTGATTTTCGGTATGACCATCGGCATTACCTCCGCTGTCTGGCGCAACCGCTGGCCCGATCGCATCGGCATGACGCTGGCGGTGTCTGGTATCTCTTTTCCCGCTTTCGCCTTAGGCATGCTGCTGATGCAGGTGTTCTCTGTTGAGCTGGGTTGGCTGCCGACCGTAGGTGCCGACAGCTGGAAACACTATATCCTGCCGTCCATAACCCTGGGCGCAGCCGTGGCTGCGGTGATGGCACGCTTTACCCGCGCCTCGTTTGTCGAGGTGATGCAGGAAGATTACATGCGCACCGCGCGCGCCAAAGGGGTTCGTGAGTCGCTGGTGGTGGTGAAACACGGTCTGCGCAATGCGATGATCCCGGTGGTGACCATGATGGGCCTGCAGTTTGGTTTCCTGCTGGGCGGCTCGATTGTGGTGGAAGTAGTATTCAACTGGCCCGGTTTAGGCCGCTTGTTGGTGGATTCGGTGGAGATGCGTGATTACCCGGTGATTCAGGCCGAGGTATTGCTGTTCTCGCTGGAGTTTATTTTGATCAATTTGATTGTCGATATGCTGTATGCGGCGATCAACCCGGCCATCCGTTACAGGTAAGGAGTCGCACTTGAAGAACTGGCGACGCGCAGCGGCATTGAAAACCATGCCGATGATGACGGAAACCCGGGTACGTACGCCATGGCGTGAATTCTGGCGCCGCTTTCGCCATCAACATGTGGCGATGGTGGCGGGCTTGTTTGTGCTGCTGTTAATTGTGGTGGCGTTTATCGCTCCGTTTATCGCTCCGTTTGATGCAGAAAACTATTTTGATTACGACCGGCTAAATGATGGGCCGTCGATGATGCACTGGTTTGGCGTGGATTCGCTGGGGCGTGACATTTTTAGCCGCGTACTGGTCGGTACGCGTATTTCACTGATTGCTGGTTTTTTCTCGGTGGCGATCGGTGCGCTGATTGGTACGCTACTGGGGTTGCTGGCCGGTTATTACGAAGGCTGGTGGGATCGGATTACCATGCGTATCTGTGACGTGCTGTTTGCTTTCCCCGGCATTCTGCTGGCGATTGCGGTGGTGGCGATCATGGGCAGCGGCATGAGCAATGTGATTGTGGCGGTGGCGATTTTCAGTATTCCAGCCTTTGCTCGCCTGGTACGTGGCAACACGCTGGTGCTGAAACACCAAACCTTCATTGAATCATCCCGCAGCATCGGCGCATCCGACTGGACGATTATCATGCGTCACATTCTGCCCGGTACCGTGTCGTCAATTGTGGTCTATTTCACCATGCGTATCGGTACGTCGATCATCACGGCGGCGAGTTTGTCTTTCCTCGGACTGGGCGCGCAGCCGCCCACGCCGGAGTGGGGCGCGATGCTGAATGAGGCGCGTGCCGATATGGTGATAGCCCCGCATGTGGCTATCTTCCCCAGTCTGGCGATATTCCTGACGGTGCTGGCCTTCAATCTGTTGGGCGATGGACTGCGGGATGCGTTGGATCCGAAGTTAAAGACCTGAAATATCAAATCGGTGCGCGTAAGTGCGCACCCTGAAAAATCCCGTTGTGCAGGTCAGGTCGCCACTTATGGCGACCTGATTGTTTCTGTTACCTCAGAACGTTTCCCAGTTGTCGTTGCTGTGTGCACCGGCAGCGGGCAAGGCTCGTGGTGGTGCTGCGACAGGGGCTTTCACCGTGTTTGCCACTGGTGCCATCACTGCACGCGTCCCGGTTTTAAAGCGCGCCACCGCCGAAGACAGGCTGCTGGCCTGCTGCTCCAGCGAAGCCGAGGCGTTAGCCGATTCCTGCACCAGTGTGGCGTTCTGCTGCGTTACGCGATCCATCTCGTTCACTGCCACACCAATCTGATCGATGCCGCGACTCTGCTCGTCAGAGGCCGACGCAATTTCGCCCATGATATCGGTCACGCGCGTCACAGCACTGACGATCTCCTGCATGGTATCGCCGGCGCTGCTCACCTGCTGTGAACCTAAATTAACGCGCTGCACGGAGCCCTCAATCAGCAGCTTAATCTCTTTCGCTGCCTGCGCACTGCGCTGCGCCAGATTACGTACTTCACCTGCCACCACCGCAAAGCCACGACCTTGTTCACCGGCGCGAGCGGCTTCAACAGCCGCATTCAGCGCCAGAATATTGGTCTGGAAAGCAATGCCATCGATCACGCTGGTGATGTCGGCGATTTTCTTCGAACTGTCGGCGATGTCGCGCATGGTTTTCACCACGCCGTCCACCACATTCCCACCTTTGTCAGCGGTTTCCGATGCGGTTTTCGCCAGCTGGGTCGCCTGACGCGCGTTATCGGCGTTCTGTTTAACGGTTGCGGTTAGCTCTTCCATGCTGGCGGCAGTTTCTTCCAGCGAGGCGGCCTGTTGTTCAGTGCGGGAGGAGAGATCGTTATTACCGTTAGCGATCGCGCTGGCACTGCCGAAAATGGCATCCGCACTGTCGCGCACATTGTTGATCGTGCCCAGCAGTGCTTGCTGCATATGATTGAGGCTCGCGGCAATGGAGGCCATTTCACTGTGTCCTTCAATCTTCAAACTGGTGGAGAGGTCGCCTTCGGCGAAGCGCTCCATCTGCTGCTGCACTTGCTTCATCGGCGCTAACAGGATGCGGCGAACCAGCAGCCAAACCACCAGCAACAACAGCACCACAATCAGTGCCATCACAGCGACCATCACCAGCATATGCTGATAAGTGCTATCGTTATCTGCAGCGCGGGAATTGATTAACTGCACGTTGTCGCCACGCCACTGCTTGTAGGCCGCTTCCAAATCGTCCTGCGCCTGTTGTGCATCCAACTCGCCATAGGCGGCGTAGTTGTTGGCTTGCAGGAAGGTCGCGGATTGATTCAGCAGTTGGTAATAGTTCGCGAATTTGCTCTCGATAAGCTCGGCGGCTGCCGCACTTTGCCCCGCAATCCGTGGGACACTCTTGTAGCGGTCAAAGTGCTGTTTCGCTTCATCAAGCGAGGCGCCCGCGGAAACCAGCAGCTTGCTGATGGCAGCGCGTGAAGCATCATCGCTCTGATTCTTCAGGATGCGAATCGCCACGCGGTTGATGATAACGCGCGTTTTCACCAGCGTTTGCCAACTGTCGGAGAACTCACGCTGTTGATGCGACAGCTGGTTACTGGCAGTGAAATTATGCTGGCCAGCGATCAGGGAAGATAAAAACAGTGAGCCTGATATGGCCTGCATAGCGGTGAATACCAACAGCATCAATATGATGGCAGTCACAATTTTCATTTTCGTTAACATGATTTTCCCTGAGCAAAGTAGGCTAGTAGAGAAGTTATCGGTGTAAAAGCACATTGCTTAAGAGCCGCAAAAAAATAATTGCAGTAAGTGATAATGTCGTGCAGGAGAAATGCAGTGAAACCCTTTGATTACGAACAAGACTTTAAGAATATCGATTTCCGACAGCGGCCAGACCTTTATCAGGTTGGGCGCGGTGAGCAGGGGGTGTTAATGGTGGAGCCTTACAAGAGCGAAATTCTGCCGTTCTGGCGCTTCCGAACCGTGGAACTGGCTCAGGAATCTTCCGTTCAGATCATGCAGTTGTTTGAGGAGTATCGTGCACAGGACGACTTTGTCGGCATGGATATGGCGCGAAAATTTATTCAGATGGGCTATACCCGCGCACGTCGCTATAGCAATCACAAAGGCGGGCGTAAATATGATGCAGACGGCAACGAGTTGCCGCGTACCACAGAAAAAGAAAAGGCCGCTGCGGCGGCCATCTTCAAATCATGCTGGGATCGGCTAAGAGCGGACACCGATTATCTGGCGCGCAAACGTGCGCACCAGCAGCAGCACGGCTAAACGCGCGTACCCCATAAATCGTACTCATCGGCGTGTTCAACTTTGACACGCACCACATCACCGACTTTCACCTGACGATCGCCATTCAGATACACTGCGCCGTCGATCTCAGGTGCATCGGCCATGCTGCGGCCCACCGCGCCTTCTTCATCCACTTCATCGATCAGTACCAGCACTTCACGGCCGATTTTCTCCTGCAGACGTTCGCTGGAGATTTTCTGCTGCAGCTGCATAAAGCGATCGAAACGCTCCTGCTTCACCTCTTCTGGCACCTGGTCCGGCAGTTGGTTGGCCGTCGCGCCTTCAACCGGGCTGTACTGGAAGCAGCCAACGCGATCAAGACGCGCTTCTTTCAGGAAGTCGAGCAGCATCTGGAAATCTTCTTCGGTTTCGCCGGGGAAGCCGACGATAAAGGTCGAACGCAGCGTCAGTTCCGGGCAAATTTCACGCCAGCGTTTGATGCGCTCCAGCGTACGTTCAACCGCACCAGGGCGCTTCATCAGCTTCAGAATGCGCGGGCTGGCGTGCTGCAACGGAATATCAAGATAAGGCAGAATTTTCCCTTCGGCCATTAACGGAATCACGTCATCCACATGTGGGTAAGGGTAGACATAGTGCAGACGCACCCACACGCCGAGTTTCGCCAGCTGTTCGCACAGGCTAACCATGCTGGTTTTCACCGGGGAACCATTCCAGAAACCGGTGCGGTGTTTCACGTCAACGCCGTAAGCCGAGGTGTCTTGCGAGATCACCAGCAGCTCTTTGACGCCAGCTTCCACCAGACGTTTGGCTTCGTCGAGCACCGAACCAATCGGGCGGCTGTCGAGATCGCCACGCATAGAAGGGATGATGCAGAAGGTGCAACGGTGGTTACAGCCTTCGGAAATTTTCAGGTAAGCGTAGTGGCGCGGCGTCAGCTTCACGCCTTGCTCTGGCACTAAGCTCAGGAACGGGTTGTGTTCCGGCTTTGGCACATAGGTGTGAACGTGCGACAGCACTTGCTCGTAGCTGTGCGGGCCGGTGATTTCCAGTACCTTAGGATGTACTTCGCGGATCTGATCCACTTTGGCACCCAGGCAACCGGTGACGATCACTTTGCCATTCTCGTTCAGCGCTTCACCGATCGCTTCCAGTGATTCCTGTACGGCGCTATCAATAAATCCACAGGTGTTAACGATGACGATCTCCGCATCATCGTAGCGTGGCACCACATCGTAGCCTTCAGTACGCAGTTCCGTCAGGATGCGTTCTGAGTCGACGAGGTTTTTTGGGCAGCCGAGTGAGACGAAGCCTACGCGCGGCGGATTTTTGACATGGCTCATAAGGATAATAATTCATCATAATTAGTGTGGATAGGCGGGGGATTGTACAGAGGTTGCGAGGGAAAATGTATAGGGAAGATGCATTGTGGGGAGCAATCCCCGCAAGAAATTATCCTTCCATGTTGGTGCTATTGCGTAATCGATATAAATCCAACGCTTTATCACGAATCACGTTTAATTTAGATTCAGCAGCAACGAGTCCCCATATAGTCCCTTCCTGTTGCTGGTAGAACGTTTCCATAGCTGAAAAATAATCGTCTTTATATTTTATCCAGCTACGCTGAGAAATTTTCATTTGTTGTTTGAATGCTTCATTTTGGCCGCTTAACAGTGCTCTGTATTGCACATTGAGCTCCTTATCCCAGTCTTGAGTGGCCTTTTGATAGCAATCAGCGGTTTCAAGGGTATTGTTAGCATTCATTTTGCAATTTTGCAGGCGATCATCAAGCGGTTTGGCAATGTCAGTAGGGGCAGCAGCAGCCGATCCACAAGCCATCAGCAAAGAAATAATCAACATTTTTTTCATACTCATCGCTATCCTTATCTAAGAGGTTAAAAATTTTTAACGACGATAATATCGTCAATTTTGAACTTATCTTTAATATGGCAAAGGGTGATCCGAGTTGTGTAATCCAGCCTGTTTTGCTTAAATGTTCGGTTGGTGATTGTAACTTATTCACCGCACTGAAGAATTTGAACGCGTGCTGACGGTGCAGATCGTACCGCCAGCGCAGATGCGGATAAAGTGAGAGCAGACAAATGCAAGAGATCGTTAAAGGTTTTCTGAATTTCCAACAGAATGTGTTCCCTGAAAGGAAGGATCTTTTCAAAAGTCTGGCGTCAAACCAGAATCCCAAAGCCCTGTTTATCTCCTGCTCAGACAGCCGTCTGGTGCCTGAACTGGTCACCCAATCCGAGCCAGGCCAGCTGTTCGTGATCCGTAACGCCGGTAATATTGTGCCGCCGTTTGGTCCCGAACCGGGTGGTGTCTCCGCCACGATTGAGTACGCGGTCGTTGCGCTGGGTGTGACTGAGATCATCATTTGCGGTCACTCCAACTGTGGTGCCATGAACGCCATCGCGTCTAATGCGGATTTAGAAAGCATGCCAGCGGTCGATCACTGGTTGCACTACGCCAATGCGGCGAAAGCCGTGGTGGAAGAGCGTAACTATGAAGCAGTTGAAACCCGTCTCAATGAAATGGTCAAAGAGAACGTGATTGCTCAGCTGAACAATATCAAAACACACCCTTCGGTAGCGGTGGCGCTGCGTAAAGGCAAAGTGCGTCTGCATGGGTGGGTTTATGATATTGAGAGCGGCGGCATTATTGCCTTGACCAAAGGCGGCGAAAGGTTCATTTCGTTGTCTGAGAATCCTGAGACCTGCTTCGAGTAATTCCTTAACCACCTGCAATGCAGGTGGTTTCTTCTCCCATTCTGTGAAAATTTCCCGCCAAAGCGCAGCGTGCGCTCTACACTTGAGAAGCGATTTACCTCTTATAAGGGCTTTCTCATGCGATTTCGTCTTTATATTCCTGCTTTAACGCTGGTTATGCTGGCGGGGGTTGTACCTCTCATGTTGCGGATAAACAGCAGTTTTCCGGCTTTCTCGGCGATTACAGCCAGTTAAAATCTGAATAGTCGCCCAGCGGTAAACCGACATTGCGCTGGATCTCGCCGGATTATCACAGCGCGGATTACACCAACGTGGTGTTCGAACCCGTGGTTTACTATCCCGCCGCGCGACCGACTGAACGCATCAGCCAGCAAACATTGGATCAAATCCGTCAGTACACCGATAGCCAGTTAAAACGCGCGGTCGCAGAACGTAAACCGGTGGTGGGCAAGCCTGGTGCACATACGCTCAGGGTGAAAAGCGCCATCACCGCCGTGACGGCAGAAAACGAAGGGATGCAGTTCTACGAAGTGGTGCCGATTGCGGCAGTTGTAGCGAGCACCATGGCGGCCACTGGCCACCGTACGCAAAACAGTGCGCTGTTCCTCGAGGTGGAAGCGGTCGATGCGCAGACCGGTAAGCCAATGATCAAAGTTGTGCGCAAAGCCTTTGGTAAATCCCTGCCGAACAACAGTACGCCAATTACGCTCAACGATCTTCGTCCGGGCATCGACGAAATGATTCGTGATGTTGTGGCCTTCTCCGCGCCTTAATCCCGTCGCCCGGCGCTATGTCGGGCTTAATGTTTTGTAAATCCTGCACATCCTTTCTTACGGGCTGACTACCCTTAACGGCAGACCGTGATAAAGGAGAATCCCATGCGTTTACTGCCTGTCGCGCTGTTGCTTGGCGCATTGAGTTATGCCCATTCGACCCTGGCTGCTGATGTTCAGGTTCAGGTACTACAGGACAAACTTGATCATCCGTGGTCAGTGGCTTTTCTGCCTGACAATCAAACGTTGTTAATAACCGAACGATCCGGGCAACTCCGCAGTTGGCAGCCGGGAAAAGGCTTGTCGCAACCCATTAGCGGCGTACCCAAAGTGTGGGCGAATCGTCAGGGCGGCTTGCTGGATGTGGTGCTGGCACCGGATTTCGCCCAGAGCCGCCGCGTGTGGCTCAGTTACACCACGGCAGATGCCGAGGGGCGAGCGGGCGGTGTGGTCGGCTATGGTCGGCTCAGCGACGATAACCGTCAATTGAGCGACTTCAAGGTGGTGCTGGAGCAGACACCCAAGCTCTCCAGCGGTGCCAATATGGGGACCCGTCTGGCATTTGATGGTCAGGGCTATCTCTACATTGCCTTTGGCGACAACTTTTCCAGCCTCAGCGCCCAACAACTCGACAAGCTTTCAGGAAAAATCGTGCGCCTGACCCAGAACGGTGAAATCCCGGCAGACAATCCTTTTGTCCAGCGCAAAGACGCGCGGGCAGAAATCTGGTCTTACGGTATGCGCAATCCACAGGGATTAGCTTTCAATCCGTGGACACAGCAAATGTGGGAGAGTGAACACGGCCCGCGCGGCGGTGATGAAGTAAATATCCCGCAGAAAGGCAAAAACTACGGCTGGCCATTGGCCACCTACGGCATTGATTACAGTGGACAGAAAGTGCCGGAAGCGCAGGGCACGCACGTGGCGGGCACGGAACAACCGCAGTTCTGGTGGAAAGTGTCACCAGCCATCAGCGGGATGGCGTTTTACAACAGCGCACGTTTCCCGCAGTGGAAAAACTCGCTGTTTATCGGCGCATTAAAGGAAAAAAGCCTGATTCGCCTGCGGGTGAACGGCGAGAAAGTGGTCGAAGAGCAGCGACTGCTGGAGGATCGCGGTGAACGTATTCGCGATGTGCGTCAGGGGCCGGATGGTTATCTTTATGTGCTCACCGACGAAGCCAACGGTAAGCTGCTAAAAGTCGGGCTGGCGGAACCCGCCAGCGCCTCGCGTGGTTAACTTAACGTACCCAGCTGCATACTTCCCAACCCCGCTGCTGCGCTTCCTGCTGCAGCAGCGCATCCGGATTAATGACCCAGGCGTGATCAGCGTGGTTGAGCAAGGGTAAATCGTTCATGGAGTCGCTGTAAGCCCAGGTTTTTTCAAAGCGCTTATCCTGTTGCAAAGCTTTCCAGTCGCTCAGGCGGGTGACTTTCCCTTCACGATAGGTGGCGGTGCCATAAATCTGGCCGCTGTAGCGCTCGTCAACCACTTCTACGCCAATCGCCAACGCGCCGTGTACACCCAGACGTTGCGCAATCGGCACCGCCAGATGATCGCCACTGGCGGTAATGATCATCACGGTGTCGCCGCGTTGCTGATGCCAGTTTATGCGTTCCCGCGCGGCGGGGAAGACGCGTGGCAGAATATCGCGATGGATGAAACGCCGTACCCAACCCTCAACCGTCAGGGTCGCCATACCGGCGAGCGGGGAAAGCGTGGTGCTCATATACTCTTCAATCGACAGGGTGCCGGCATGGTATTTCTCCATTAAGGCTTGTTCCTGAGAGATGAGTGCTTCGGGGGCAAATCCCTGTGAGACCAGCCAGCGCAGCCACAGGCTGGTACTGTCTTCACAAATCAGGGTTTCGTCCAGATCGAAAACGGCTAAGTCCATCGTGGTTCTCCTCGGGCTGATTGGCATCAGGTTAGCGGAATTTTGTGACTGGCTTAACCGTTCTGCGAAAAATCGGAATTTCTCTCACTTTTTCCACTACGGCGTAACAGTAAAAGTGGCAGCGCGTCGGGGTTGATGCCAGGGTTACTCTAATAAACTCTATAAATCTTTACGGTTGGACGGTTTTGTTCGCAGGTGGTAAGCGTGTAGCTTTTATTAAGACATGTCTTACCTGCTAGAAAACCATGATTTAACAAGGACAATCTGGTCACGCTCATGAGAAAAAACTCCGTCATTTCTGCCTTGCGGCCGCTGGCTGCCACTTCATTATTAGTGCTTTTCCTTCCCGTCACCACTCAGGCTGAACAGGCGCCTGCTGCACCGCAAATTGAGGCCAAAGCCTGGATTTTGATGGACTACAACAGCGGCAAGATATTGGCTGAGTCCAATGCCGACCAGCGGTTGGACCCCGCCAGCCTGACCAAAATGATGACCAGCTACGTGGTCGGCCAGGCGCTAAAAGCCGGCAAGATCCATAACGATGACCTGGTGACCATCGGACAAGATGCGTGGGCAACCGGCAACCCGAAACTGCGCGGGTCATCGCTGATGTTCCTGAAACCGGGTGACCGTATTCCGGTCTCTGAACTCAACAAGGGCGTGGTGATTCAGTCAGGCAATGATGCCTGCATCGCGCTGGCCGATTATGTCGCCGGTAGCCAGGACTCGTTTATCGGTCTGATGAACAACTACGTTAAGGCGTTTGGATTACAGAATACCCACTTTATGACCGTGCACGGGCTGGATGCCGATGGGCAATACAGTACCGCGCGCGATATGGCGATTATCGGCCAGCGTTTGATCAGCGATGTACCTGAAGAGTATGCGTTAAACAGTGAGAAAGAGTTCACCTTTAATCACATCAAGCAGATGAACCGTAACCGCCTGTTATGGAGCAGTAACCTGAAGGTGGATGGGATTAAAACCGGACACACTTCGGGCGCGGGTAATAACCTGGTCGCGTCCGCCGTGGACGGAGACATGCGTTTGATCTCGGTGGTACTGGGTACGCAAACCGATGCGATCCGCTTCCGTGAAAGTGAGAAGCTCCTCACGTGGGGTTTCCGTTTCTACGAGACAGTGACACCGATTAAAAGCGATAAGCCTTTTGCCCAGCAGCGCGTGTGGTTCGGTGAGCAGAGTCAGGTCAATCTCGGTGTCGCGAAAGACGCAGCGATCACTGTGCCGAAAGGGCAGATGAAAAACCTCAAGGCGAGTTTCACCCTGAATTCACCGCAGCTGGAAGCGCCACTGGAGAAGAATCAGGTGGTGGGGACCATTGATTTCCAGCTGGATGGCAAAACCGTGGATCAGCGCCCGCTGGTGGTGATGGAAGCAGTGCCGGAGGGCGGATTTATTGGCCGTATCTGGGATTTCATTATGATGAAATTTAACGGCTGGTTTGGGAAGTGGTTTAGCTAGTCCCTTATCGGGCGGCCCGAGTGAGCCGCCCTTTACCTTAGCCGCGTACCCATCCTTTTTTGATCGGCATAGCGAACAGAGCGCGATACAGTTGGTGGGTGAAGGCCAGCATGCGTTCGCCATACAACTGCCACGCCATATGCGAAGCCAGACACGCCAGCAAGCCCACCAAAAATCCGCCCAGCATATCCATCGGCCAATGCACGCCAAGATAGACGCGTGACCAGGCGATCGCACTGCCAACGGCCAGCAGAATGACACCAGACCATAGGCGATGCCAGAAGATGAACGCCAGCGCAAAAGTAAAGATGGTGGTGCCATGATCACTGGGATAAGAGTCATCGGCGGCGTGAGCGAGGAATTGGTGTCCTAAGCCAATGGCAAATGGACGCGGATGCGGCAACAGTTGGCCCACGCACCATGAAATGCTTAATGCATAAATCAGCGCTATACCGGTTTTCAGTACCAGCGCGCGTTGAGATTGCACCTGATCGCGCGGTCCCCAAAACCATAAGGCCACAATCAGCAGCGGGACAATGGCAATCACATCTTTGGCGATAAAGGTCGCCAGATTAATCAACCATGGCGGTGAATCCGTCGTGGCGTTGATCCATAGAAACAGGCTATGGTTGAGCGCTTCCATCACGTTTGCTTTTCCTCATCTTGTCTACCCAAAAAGAAACACCAGCAAAAATCAGCACCTGGCTCAGCCACACCCACCAGCCAGCCCACAAGTTGTGAGAGAAAAAGTGGGCACCGCGCATCACCTGTCCGTATCCCATCAGCAACCCCACCGCGATACCGAATAACAGCGCCAGCACGGCGCGGCGTGGATGCTCGGGCCACCACAGGAAGAACAGCGCCATCAGGGCAAAGCCGCTGGAAGCGTGACCGCCGGGGAAGCATTGCCCGGGACCGCTGTTAGTCGGAGTCGGGTCCAGCAGTACAAAACTGGCTGCCTTACCGCCAAACATCGCCAAATCCCATGGACAGGAGTGCGCGCTGTGCGCCTTCAGGATGCCCACCACTAGCGGCCCCATACCAAACAGCAGGGCCACCAGCACGCGACGGCCATCGCGCTTCTGCACACCTCGTAACAACATCAATACCGCTCCAGCGATGATCACATCCTTGAACAAGCGATGATTGATCAGATCCAGCCAGCGGTTGTGTTGCCACGGAAACGTCTGCGTCTGTGGGTCAAACCACTGCTGGCTGATAGCGATATCCAGGCTTTCGTGGCGCGACCACCACATAAACACCAGTGCTGAAATTGCCAGTAAAATAAAGTTGATAGCGTAAAAGCGACCAGACAAACAATAAATAGTCGGGCTCTTAATCTTATCGTGGGTTGTTGGAGTGTTTAACTTTGATGAAAGTTGCATGAATATTGGAAAATAGCGAAACCAGAGTGGCAGGGTCGCAATTTACGCTTAGGAGAACCTTAAGCGGCAGGAATTGCAGGCATAAAAAAACCCGCAAGTCAGTGACCGGCGGGCTCCACAATTTGGGGATTTCAAAGAAAAGCAGTGGCACTTATTCAGACTGCGGCCCAAATAGAAAGTTCTGAACGCAGTAAAAATATTTTTAAAAAGGCAAAAGCGGCCAAATTATCACAATAAGCGTGCCGGCGAGCGTCAGCAAAACGTTAGCAATCGCATAAGTTCCTGCATAGCCGAGTGCCGGAATGCTACTGCGTGCGGTATCGCTGATAATCTCCATGGCCGGGGCACAGGTGCGAGCGCCCATGATGGCACCAAACAGCAGCGCGCGGTTCATACGCAGCACGTAGGCACCAAACAGATAGCAAATCACCACCGGGATCAGACTCACCAGCAGACCGCTGAGCAACATCAAGGCGCCCGCGCTGCCAAGGCCATGTTGCAGGCCGCTGCCAGCGCTTAGGCCGACACCCGCCATAAACACCATCAAACCGAACTCTTTCACCATGGTCAGCGCCCCTTGCGGAATGTAGCCAAAGGTCGGATGGTTGGCGCGCAGGAAGCCGAGCATGATACCTGCGAACAGCAAACCGGCGGCGTTACCGATGCCAAAGCTGAAGTTGCTGAACAGGAAGGTGATCATGCCGATCATCAACCCAATGATAAAGAAGGCGCAGAAGGCCAGCAGATCGGTCATCTGACTGTGAATCGCGATAAAGCCGATACGATCCGCCAGGCTTTTCACACGGCGCGCTTCACCGCTCACCTGCAATACATCGCCTTTGTTCAGCATGATGCTGTCATCAATCGGCATCTCAATCTGACTACGAATCACCCGGTTAAGGAAACAGCCGTGATCGGTGAGTTTCAGATGGCTCAGGCGTTTATTCACCGCATTGTGGTTCTTCACTACAATCTCTTCGGTGACGATGCGCATGTCGAGCAAATCGCGGTCGAACACCTCTTTGCCGTTACGGAAGCTGGCATCGAGGCGTGCATGCGCGTCGGGATAGCCCACCAGTGAGATTTCATCGCCGAGTTGTAGCATCGCATCCCCATCCGGACTGGCGAGAATACCGTTACGACGCAGGCGTTCAATGTAGCAGCCGGTCTGGCGATGAATGCCCAGCTCGCGCAGGTTTTTACCGCCGCTCCATTCCACCAGTTCCGGGCCAACGCGATAGGCGCGGATCACCGGTAAGAACACTTTACGCTGGCTGTCGGCATCCAGACCGCGCTCTCGCGCAATCTGCTGTGCACAGGTCGGTAAGTCCTGATGTTGCAGACGAGGCAGATAGCGCGCGCCAAAGATCAGGCTGACCAGACCAATCAAATAGGTGAGGGCGTAACCGAGGCTGAGGTTATCCTGCATCATGCTGAGCTGATGGTTGTCACTGATGCTTTGTCGCAGCGTGTCACCCGCGCCCACCAGCACCGGCGTGGAGGTCATGGAACCGGCCAGCATGCCCGCCGTCAGGCCGATATCCCAGCCGAACACTTTGCCGAGTCCCAACGCAACGAGCAGGGCGCTGACCACCATAACAATGGCAAGAAGGAAGTAGTTTTTACCGTCGCGGAAAAAGATCGAGAAAAAGTTAGGTCCGGCTTCAACACCGACACAAAAAATAAACAACATAAAGCCGAGACTGAGTGCGTCGGTATTTATCGCAAAGTGCTGCTGACCTAAAATCAATGAAACAACGAGGACACCAATGGAATTTCCTAGCTGTACCGAGCCGAGACGTAATTTGCCTAAGCACAGC
Organism: Pantoea sp. ME81; assembly: GCF_903970985.1. Taxonomy (NCBI): domain Bacteria; kingdom Pseudomonadati; phylum Pseudomonadota; class Gammaproteobacteria; order Enterobacterales; family Erwiniaceae; genus Pantoea; species Pantoea sp. ME81. Next base: position 72,310 of record NZ_CAJCKS010000002.1, read on the forward strand.
CCCAGGGCTAAGACGACAAATAATAACAGAACGTCATTTCCGCTTAACAATTCTGCGACGTTAATGTTCACGGTTTAACTTCTTCTTTACCTGTAACAAGTTGATGAAAGGGCCTTTTTTCGCTATCTTGTGGCAGCTGTGAATGTCCTTGCCGCCAGGAAGGTGCAGACCATTATTTAAAACGGCGTCATTCTAATCATAAATAACTTCCTCAGCTATCAGCAGTTTTTAATCCTTCTGCCAGCGGCTGTTTCTTTTTATTTCCACTTGTGCGCATCAGGGCAGTAAACGTTTCAATATTGTTAACAACAAAGTTGAGGATGGTTATGTTGCAGCGCAATAATCGCTGGCCAGCATCGGTTCTGGGTATGATGCTTTATACGCTGGTGTTTATTTTTGCACACCATTTTTGGGCCGTTGCCGCGGAACAAGCGATGCGGGGACAGCCTGAATTATTGCTGTTTTTATTGCCGGGCATGTTAATGGCGCTGTTGCAGCCGGATAGTCCCCTGGTCAGTACATTGTGGGTCGCCGTGGTGGGCACGCTTTTGGGTATGGCCTGGATGTGGCTCACCGTCACGCAGATGCACAGTTGGCTGCTGATTGTTGCATGGAGTTTAAGTGCGCTGTTTTGGGCTGGATGCGGGGCGTTACTGGTCCGCCTGATGAGGATTATGCTGGCGATGCGTGCCGAATAGCACGATCAAAAACGGGCCCGCAGGCCCGTTTGCTTAGGCTTCAACACCCAGATTTTCTTTGGTCCATGCCGCAAATTCGGTGTAACCACCGATGTGCTGGTCATCAAGGAAAATCTGCGGCACGGTGGTCACCGGTTTGCCGGCACGTGCTTCCAGGTCGGCCTTGGTGATGCCGGTCGCCTGAATATCGACGTACTGATAGTTGAAATCATCGCGCTCGCTGGTCAGCTTGGTGGCTAACTCTTTCGCACGTACGCAGTATGGGCAGCTTGAACGGCCAAAAATCACTGCAATCATTGCTTCTCTCCTTCCGCTGCTGTTTTGTGACCAGTTTCACATTACAGCGTGAATAATGGCTAACATCATGCCCGCCCATCCTGCTTAAGCAAAGAAGAAAATGCCTGTTACTCTAATGACCGCAATCTATGTCCATCATACTTCACTCCGCAGACGCGTTTGGCTTCAGTTAAGCTGCTGGTGATAGCCATGCCTTGCTGCAGAGCGAATTATTCGGGTCTAAAATGCGACTGACCTATTGAGCAACTGAGGAAATCGCCCATGCGTAATCTGGCCACGTTGCCGAAACCGGTTTTGCTGCTGGAAGTGCTTGGCGTGCTCGCGGTGATTGGTGCGCTATTACTGGTTAATAACTGGATTGCGGCACCTGATTTTATGGCGCAGAAGTCGCTGGCGACGCTGCTTTTTTTCCTTGGCATTGCGCTGATGCTGCCTGCCGCCTGGCTGATGATGTGGCGTACCGCGCAAGCGATGGCACCGCAGTTGTTCAATCACAACCACAAAAAGAAGTAACCGGAGAGGATTATGACGCCGACCATCGATTTACTGTGCAGCCACCGTTCCATTCGCGCCTTTACCGAGCAGGGCATTGATGATGCTCAGCGCAGCGCGATCATTGCTGCAGCACAAGCGGCCTCGACCTCCAGTTTTTTACAATGCTCCTCGATTATTCGCATTACCGACCAGGAAAAGCGTGATCAGCTGGTGCAACTCACCGGCGGGCAGCCATGGGTGAGTGCCGCCGCTGAGTTTTGGGTGTTTTGTGCCGACTTTAATCGTCATCAGCAGATTTGCCCGGATGCGCATCTCGGACGCGCCGAGCAACTGCTGTTGGGTTGTGTCGATACCGCATTAATGGCACAAAACGCCATGGTCGCGGCGGAATCGCTGGGGCTGGGTGGTGTGTTTATTGGTGGCATACGTAATAGCATCGCGCAAGTCACCGATTTGCTGGAACTGCCGAAATTTGTGCTGCCACTGTTTGGCTTCTGTATCGGCCATCCAGCCTCTGTCCCAGACGTGAAACCGCGTATGCCAGCGGCGATGCTGGTGCATGAAAATCGTTATCAACCTGTCGATAAAAGCGTGCTGGACCAGTACGATAACCAAATCACGGCTTATTACCAGCAGCGTGACAGCAACCAGCGTTCGGAAACCTGGAGCGAACTGATTCAACGCCTGATCATCAAAGAAACGCGTCCGTTTATGCTGGATTATCTGCATCAACAGGGCTGGGCAACGCGCTAAGCACAAGGAATTCTGCAATGAAGATGGCCATTCTCACGCGTGATGGAACGCTGTACTCGTGTAAGCGCCTGCGCGACGCCGCGGAAGAGCGTGGCCATCAGGTGCAGATGATCGATCCGCTCTCCTGCTATATGAACATCAACTCCGATTCGCCCGCGGTGCATTATCGTGGCGAACCGCTGGGCCACTTTGATGCCGTTATCCCGCGTATTGGCACAGCGACCACCTTTTACGGCACGGCGGTGCTGCGCCAGTTCGAGATGTTGGGCAGCTATCCGCTGAATGAATCGGTGGCCATCACCCGGGCGCGTGACAAACTGCGATCGCTGCAGCTGCTGGCGCGCGAAGGCATTGATATGCCGATCACCGGGTTCGCCTCTTCGCCTGATGATACCCAGGATGTGATCGCCATGGTCGGTGGTGCGCCGCTGGTGGTGAAACTGGTCGAGGGCACGCAGGGGATTGGCGTGGTGCTGGCGGAAACGCGCCAGGCGGCTGAGAGCGTGATTGATGCCTTTCGTGGCCTTAACGCCCACATTCTGGTGCAAGAGTTTATCAAAGAGGCACAGGGGCGAGATATTCGCTGCCTGGTGATCGGCAATGAAGTGGTGGCGTCGATTGAGCGTGAAGCGAAAGAGGGGGATTTCCGCTCAAATCTTCATCGTGGCGGTAAAGCGCACGCTGTGACCATCACCGAAAAAGAGCGCGAAATCGCCGTGAAAGCCGCATCCACGCTCGGGCTGGAAATCGCAGGGGTGGATATTTTACGCGCCAATCGCGGTCCACTGGTGATGGAGGTGAATGCCTCGCCAGGGCTTGAGGGCATCGAAGGCACCACCGGCCTCGACATCGCTTCCATGATGATTCATTGGGTAGAAGCGCATGCTTGCCCCGGCTATCGTCTTAAAACCGGGGGCTAGGCGCGCTTTTACGTGGTTTTCGTGGCATCAGTTAGACTTTTTCCGTAAGCTAAGGCGCTTATTTCTTCACCCCACAGGACATAACGATGGATTCACTGGTCGTTCCTGACATCGACATCCTGCGTCGCTGGCTGGATCAACAAAATATCACCTGGTTCGAATGCGATGCCTGCCAGGCACTGCACCTGCCGCACATGCAGAATTTTGACGGGGTGTTTGATGCAAAAATCGACCTGGTGGACAACGTCATCCTCTTCTCGGCCCTCGCGGAAGTGAAACCCACAGCATTGATTCCTTTGGTCGGCGATTTATCGCAGATCAATGCCAGTTCGCTTACGGTAAAGGCCTTTATCGATATCCAGGATGACAATCTGCCCAAGCTGATTGTCTGCCAGTCGATCAGTACCACTGCCGGATTGACGTTTGGTCAGTTCTCGCACTTTATGAAGCAAAGTGAAGAGGGCGTTTCCATGGTGATTATGGAAGCCTTTGCCAATAATTTGCTGATGATGGGCGAAGAAGAGGAGCGCCAACCCAGCTCCAGCAGCCACGCGATGCTGCACTGAGTTCCCCGCCTCGCTAACTGCCGCTTTTTGCGGCAGTTTTCATTTTAGCCCTACCACTTTTTATTCTGCATTTTGCCCTTTATTGCCAGATATTAGTCGTGCTTTATGCCGCTAGTGCCAAACCCCATAGCAGAAACATGCATAAAATATCGCAAAAAGGCGTTTTTTACGCTGGGATCTGGCACGCCTGAAGCAGGGGGGCTATTCTTGCGGGGCTGCTTGAGACATGCAACCTCAGCACAGGTATAGGTTTTTGCTATTAAACTCCCGCTGAATATTGATTCATTGTGTGTCTGTGATTAAACAGAAAACGCAACGTCCGGATCGCGTGTATGCAGCGTTGTGATGACCCCCTCAGGAGGATGGAAAACATGTTCAACCAACGTAAAAAATGGTTGCCAGGTGTGGTTGCTGGTGTGCTGATGGCTGCGGCCGCTGGTGCTCAGGCAGAAGATAAAACGCTGCACGTCTATAACTGGTCCGATTATATTTCGGCCGACACCGTGCCGAATTTTGAAAAGCAGACCGGTATCAAAGTGGTCTACGACGTGTTCGATTCCAACGAAGTGTTGGAAGGTAAGCTGATGGCGGGTTCTACCGGCTACGACGTTGTGGTGCCATCTTCCAGCTTCCTTGCTCGCCAGCTACAGTCCGGCGTTTTCCAGGAGCTGGATAAGAGCAAGCTGCCAAACTATAAAAACCTCGATCCTGATTTGATGGCGAAAGTCGCGCAGCACGATCCGGGTAACAAATATGCGATTCCGTATCTGTGGGGTACCACCGGTATCGGCTATAACATCGACAAGGTAAAAGCCGCGCTGGGTACTGATGCGCCCGTCAACAGCTGGGATTTGGTGCTGAAGCCTGAAAACCTGGAAAAACTGAAAAGCTGTGGTGTTTCCTTCCTCGATGCGCCGGAAGAGATCTTCGCCACCGTGCTGAACTACCTCGGCAAAGATCCGAACAGTTCAGACGCCAAAGATTACACCGGTGCCGCGACCGATCTGCTGCTGAAGCTGCGTCCTAATATCCGCTACTTCCACTCGTCTCAGTACATTAATGACCTGGCGAATGGCAACATCTGTGTGGCGATCGGTTGGTCTGGCGATATCCTGCAGGCGAAAGATCGTGCAGTCAAAGCCAACAACGGCGTGCACCTGGGTTACAGCGTGCCGAAAGAGGGCGCTCTGGCCTTCTTCGATATGATGGCGATTCCGAAAGACGCGAAAAACCTCGACGCAGCCTATCAGTGGCTGAACTACATCATGGATCCAAAAGTGATCGCGGATGTCTCTAACAAGATGAACTACGCCAACGGCAACAAGGCGTCACTGCCATTGATCAATGCCGATGTGCGCAACAATCCGGGCATCTTCCCAACGCCGGATGCGATGGCCAAGCTGTTTGTGCTCAAAGTCCAGGATCCGAAACTGGATCGTGCGCGCACCCGTGCATGGACTAAAGTAAAAAGTGGTAAGTAATTCGTTCTAAACGGATTCGTTACCTGTAGACGACAACAGAGGCGCGGTGATGGCCTCTGTTGTGCCATTTTAGCGGCTGGCTGTGCCGCGCTACACCGCTTAGCGCCGGAGAAATGTTAGTGAACGACGCGATTCCCCGCCCCCCAAATAAAACGGCTAAGGCGTTAACGCCGCTGCTGGAAATTCGCAACCTGACCAAATCTTTTGACGGCCAGCACGCCGTGGATGATGTCAGCCTGACCATTTATAAAGGCGAGATTTTTGCCCTGCTGGGTGCTTCCGGCTGTGGTAAATCGACCTTGCTGCGCATGCTGGCGGGCTTTGAACCACCGACCAGCGGGCAGATTGTGCTGGATGGGCAAGACCTGTCGCACGTTCCGCCTTATCAGCGCCCGATCAATATGATGTTCCAGTCCTACGCGCTGTTCCCGCACATGACGGTGGAGCAGAACATTGCCTTTGGATTGAAGCAGGATAAATTGCCGAAAGGCGAAATCAGCAGCCGCGTGGCCGAAATGCTGACGCTGGTGCATATGCAGGAATTTGCTAAGCGTAAACCGCATCAGCTTTCCGGCGGTCAGCGTCAGCGCGTGGCGCTGGCGCGTAGCCTGGCGAAACGCCCCAAACTGCTGCTGCTGGATGAGCCGATGGGCGCGCTGGATAAGAAACTGCGCGACCGCATGCAGCATGAAGTGGTGGATATTCTGGAGCGCGTCGGCGCGACCTGCGTGATGGTAACGCACGACCAGGAAGAAGCCATGACTATGGCCGGTCGTATTGCCATCATGAACCGTGGAAAATTTGTGCAGATTGGTGAGCCGGAGGAGATCTACGAGCATCCTACCAGCCGTTACAGTGCCGAATTTATCGGTTCAGTTAACGTGTTTGATGGCCTGCTGCGTGAGCGCACGGAAGAGGGCGTGGTCATTGATGCGCCGGGCCTCGTACATCCGCTTAAAGTGCAGACCGATGTCTCTATCATCGATAACGTGCCGGTGCATGTCGCTTTACGTCCGGAAAAAGTGATGCTGTGCGAAGAGGTGCCGGCGGATGGCTGCAACTTTGCCGTCGGCGAAGTGGTGCATATTGCCTATCTCGGTGACCTGTCGATTTATCATGTTCGCCTGCGCAGCGGTCAGATGATCAGCGCGCAGCTGCAGAATGCACATCGCTACCGCAAAGGTGCGCCAACATGGGGTGATGAAGTTCGCCTGTGCTGGGACGCCGACAGCTGTGTGGTTCTGACGGTTTAAGGAGGCGTAATGAGCCAGATTTCTCAACGCAGCGAGCCGGAAATGGTGGGTACACCGCTGCAGCGCTGGGGCACGCGTATTAAAATGCTGCATGGTCGCAAGCTGGTGATCGCCTTGCCTTATCTTTGGCTGATCCTGCTGTTTCTGCTGCCGTTCCTGATCGTGCTGAAGATCAGTTTCGCCGATATTGCGCGTGCCATTCCGCCTTACACCGATCTGGTGACCTGGGCTGATGACCAGCTCAATCTGGTGCTGAATCTCGGTAACTACATCACGTTGACGGATGATCCGCTGTATGCCGAAGCCTATCTGACCTCGCTCAAGGTGGCGGCGATTTCTACCGTAATCTGTCTACTGATCGGATATCCGCTGGCGTGGGCGGTAGCGCACAGCAAACCTTCAATGCGCACCATCCTGCTGTTGCTGGTGATCTTGCCCTCCTGGACCTCGTTCCTGGTGCGCGTGTACGCGTGGATGGGCTTGCTGAACAACAACGGCATTCTTAACCGCTTCCTGATGTGGCTGGGGGTTATCGATCACCCGCTGGTGATTCTTTACACCAATACCGCGGTGTATATCGGCATTGTTTACTGCTATCTGCCGTTTATGGTGTTGCCGATCTATACCGCACTAACCCGTATCGACTACTCGCTGGTCGAGGCCTCACTGGATCTGGGCGCGCGTCCGCTTAAAACCTTCTTTAGCGTGATTGTGCCGCTGACCAAAGGCGGGATTATCGCCGGTTCGATGCTGGTGTTTATTCCGGCGGTAGGGGAGTACGTGATCCCAGAACTGCTGGGAGGGCCGGACAGCATCATGATTGGCCGTATTCTATGGCAGGAGTTCTTTAATAACCGTGACTGGCCGGTGGCTTCGGCGCTAGCGGTGATCATTCTGTTGATTTTGATTCTGCCGATCATCTGGTTCCACAAGCATCAAAATCGTGAGTTAGGAGAGAAGGAATGAATCAGTTACCGACCATTCGCTCTCCATGGCGTACGGCGATTTTGGCCGCATGCTTCCTGTTCCTGTACGCGCCGATGCTGCTGCTGGTGGTTTACTCCTTCAACAGCTCGCAGTTGGTCACCGTATGGGAGAGCTTCTCATTCCACTGGTACAAAGTGCTGTTCCAGGACGATGCGATGCTGGATGCCGTTGGCCTCAGCCTGACCATCGCCGCGCTCTCGGCCACCATGGCGGTGGTGTTGGGTACCATGGCGGCGGTGATCATCGTGCGTTTCGGTCGTTTCCGTGGGCATAGCGGTTTTGCATTTATGCTCACCGCACCCTTGGTCATGCCGGATGTGATCACCGGGTTGTCACTGCTGCTGCTGTTTGTAGCAATGGGCAACACCTTTGGCTGGCCAAGCGATCGCGGCATGCTCACCATCTGGCTGGCGCACGTCACTTTCTGTACCGCTTATGTGTCAGTGGTGATCAACTCCCGTCTGCGCGAGCTGGATCGTTCCATTGAAGAGGCGGCGATGGATCTCGGGGCAACGCCGCTCAAAGTGTTCTTCGTGATTACCGTGCCAATGATTGCTCCGGCAATTGTCACCGGTTGGCTGCTGGCCTTTACGCTGTCACTGGATGATCTGGTGATTGCCAGCTTCGTCACCGGGCCGGGCGCCACCACGCTGCCGATGGCGATCTTTGCTACCGTGCGACGCGGCGTCAATCCAGAGATCAATGCGTTAGCCTCATTGATTTTGTTTGTCGTCGGCCTGGTCGGTTTCATCGCCTGGCGCTTTATGGCGCACGAAGAAAAACAACGTTTACGCGATATTCAGAAAGCTAAACGTGGCTGAAAGCCGTAACATTTGCCAATATAATAACGGGCCGATTTAATGGCCCGTTTTTTTATGGTTACGGAGTCAAACCATGTCGGAAACCCTCAAAAATGCGATGGCAAATTCTACGCCTGCACCGGTGATGGTGGCGGGGATCGCCATTATTGCCACGCGCTGTCTCAGCGTGCTGATGCTAGCCAATGAACTGGGTTACGACGAAATGGCTAACTTTGTCCACCGCAGTGCACAGGCATGGGATTCCACGCTGATTTTTATCGCCAGTCAGCTAATCTTTCTGTTTGAACTACGCTGTGCCTTTACCCTTTTGCGCGGTAGCAATCGCGGACGATGGGGTTATGTGATGGCGCAAATTATCGTGCTCGGTTATATGCTGATGGCGTCCGTTGGATGGATCTACCCGGAAATCTTCAGTATTCCCGGTGAAACTAATGCACAGATCATCCACCACACGCTGATGCAGAAAGTACCGGATGCGCTGGTGTTACTGCTGTTGTTTGTGCCGCCCAGCAGTCGCGCATTTTTCCGCGCCCGGTGATACAATCTGCCCCCGATTTTTCTCCCGATTCTGAATACAGGCCTTTCCATGCATTGCGCGCTTTATGATGCCGGTCGCTGTCGTTCGTGCCAGTGGCTGGAGAAACCCTATCCGCAGCAGCTCAGCGAGAAGCAGTCGCTGCTCGAGCAGTTACTGTCGCAGACCGCGGTGGCTGAGTATTTACCGCCGGTGACCTCCGCGCTGCAGGGTTTTCGTAATAAAGCCAAAATGGTGGTGAGCGGCAGCGTCGAACGGCCAATTTTTGGCATGGTGGCGCGTGATGGCGAACCGGTTGATCTGTGCGATTGCCCGCTCTATCCCGCCCGCTTTGCGCCGGTATTCGATGTGCTGAAACCCTTTATTGCCCGCGCCGGATTAACGCCCTACAACGTGGCGCGCAAACGCGGTGAACTGAAATTCCTGCTGCTGACCGAGAGTTCGCAAGGTGGCATGATGCTGCGGTTTGTGCTGCGTTCTACCAGCAAGCTGGAGCAGTTGCGCGCGGCCTTACCCTGGCTGCAGCAGCAGTTACCGCAGCTGAAAGTGATCTCCGCCAACATCCAGCCGGTGCATATGGCGATTCTGGAAGGGGAAGAAGAGATTGCTTTGACGCCGGATCAAGCGCTGGCGGAGTGTTTCAATCAGGTGCCGCTGTATATTCGCCCGCAGAGTTTCTTCCAGACTAACCCGCAGGTCGCCGCCGATTTGTATGCCACGGCGCGTGATTGGGTCGCGGAGCTGCCGGTGTCCAGCATGTGGGATCTGTTCTGCGGCGTGGGCGGTTTCGGCTTGCACTGTGCCACGCCCGAGATGCAGCTGACCGGTATAGAGATCAGTGCGGAAGCCATTGCCTGTGCGCAGCAGTCGGCTGAACAGTTAGGACTCGATAAGGTGAGTTTCGCCGCGCTGGATTCGACCCAGTTCGCCACATCGCGTGAGCAGGTGCCACAGTTGGTGCTGGTCAATCCGCCGCGTCGCGGGATTGGGGCTGAGCTGTGTGCTTATCTCAGTGAAATGGCGCCAGACTACATTCTCTATTCGAGCTGCAATCCCAGCACGATGGCGCAGGATATTGCACGTCTGGCCGATTACGCGGTGAGCCGCGTCCAGCTATTTGATATGTTCCCGCACACCGCACATTTTGAAGTGCTGACATTACTGATTAAGAAGGGTGGAGCCACGTAGCCACCGCCTGAACGGAGGACGTGCAGAACCTGTCAGGTGGCATGCCACGAGGCTCCATAATGCTTATTCCGGGAACCACTTCTGGTTGATTTGCTGCCAGGTGCCATCGGCTTTCAACGCCACCAACGCGTCATTCATCTCTTTTAACAGCGCTGCATTGCCTTTACGCACCGCAATGCCTAAGCCGGTGCCGAAGTATTCGGTATCGGTGATATGTTCACCTACTGGGCTGAGGTCTTCATTGGCTTTTAGCCACTGATTGACCACCGCACTATCGCCAAATACGCCGTTCAGGCGACCATTTTTCAGATCGAGAATCGCATTCTGATAGCTGTCATAGGCCACGGCGATCACTTCAGGATGTTTCTCCAGCAGGTATTTCTGATGCGTGGTGCCATTTTCAACGCCGACACGCTTACCTTTCAGCTGACTTAAGTCGGTGTACTGGTCTTTATGTGCAATCACAATCGCGGAGTTTGCGTAGTAAGGCTGAGTGAAATCGACCTGTTTGCTGCGCTCGGCGGTAATATCCATACCCGAGATAACCGCATCGTAACGACGGAACTTCAGCGAAGGGATCAGACTGTCAAACGCGTTATTGGTGAAGGTGCAATCCGCTTTCATTTGCTGGCATAACGCTTTAGCCAGATCGATATCAAAGCCAACGATTTGGTTGTCGTGGTCGAGGGATTCAAACGGGGGATAGGTCGCAGAAGAGGCGAAGCGGATTTTTTCCACCGCATAAGCATTCGTTGCCAGTGTTGCCAGCGCCGCAGCAACAATCCATTTTTTCATTATGTGACTCCTGTAAACCATGCCAGAGATAGAACGGGTTACACGATGCCAGTAAATGAATTTATATGCAAATAATATGATTAAAAAATTACATGCGTTATTGGGACGTAGCAGCGCGAGATATGTCGCGTTTGTCCGCAGCACTTTCACCTCAGACAAACGCGATACTTCGCGCCACTACAACACTCAATTACGGTGTTCGAATACCAATGCGCGCTTTTCGATTAAACGCATCATCAGCGTGAGCAAACCGTTGACCACCAGATAGATCAGCCCGGCAGCAGCATACACCGTGATGTCATAAGTGCGGCCATACAGCAATTGCCCATGGCCCATCACTTCCATCAGCGTAATGGTGTACGCCAGTGAAGTGCTCTTAAAGACTAAAACGACTTCGTTAGAGTAAGAGGAGAGGGCGCGTTTAAACGCATACGGCAGCAGAATACGCAGCGTGTCTTTACGGTTCATCCCCAGCGCAGCGCAGGATTGCCACTGTCCGGAGGGGATGGCACGTACTGCACCGTAAAATAGCTGAGTGGTATAGGCTGCACTGTTGAGCGACAGTGCAATCAGCGCGCACAGCCAGGGCTGTGATAGCAGATGCCATAACCACGGCACGTTCTGAATGCTGGGAAACTGGCCGGGACCGTAATATATCAGGAAGATTTGCACTAGCAGCGGCGTGCCGGTGAACACCGTGATGTAGCCTTTCACCAGCCAGTTCAGCACCGGGACTTTCAGTGAGAGCACGATGGTACACAGCAGCGATAGCACCAGCGCGGCAATCAGTGACGCGATGGTTAAGGTCAGGCTGGTGTGCAGCCCTTTCAGGAGTTCGGGTAAGTAATCCAGCATGCGTCAGGCCCCCCGCTCGAAACGTGTGGTGCGTGATTCAATACGGCGCAGTATCGCCTGACTGAGCAGCGTGATGATCAGGTAGACGGCCGCAGCCACCAGATACCAGGTAAAGGGTTCCTGGGTGCGTGTGGCAATGCTTTTGGTTTGCAGCATGATGTCATTCACGCTAATTAGCGACACCAGCGCAGTATCTTTCAGTAACACCAACCACTGATTGCCCAGGCCCGGCAGCGCATGACGCCACATTTGTGGCATGATCAGGCGGAAAAAAATCGCCGATTTCTTCATACCCAACGCCTGGCCAGATTCCCATTGGCCGACAGGCACTGCTTTCAGCGCGCCACGCAGCGTTTGGGAGGCGTAGGCCGAGTAAAGCATTGCCAGGGCAATGACGCCGCACAGGAAAGGGCTGACGTCGAAGTTTTCAATCTGAACCTGCACGGGAATGCTAAACAAGCCCAGATTGATATGGAAGCCATCGGATAAGGTCAGTAGCAGCTGTGAGGCACCAAAGTAGACAAACAGCACCACCAGAATTTCCGGCAGGCCACGGATCAGTGTCACCAGCCCGGTACCGATCCACGCCAGCGGTTTCCAGCGGACGGTTTCCCAGCCAGCAAAAATCATCGCCAGCACAAGGCCGGCGATCAGTGCACAAACAGCAAGGCCGACGGTCATGCCGGCGGCGCTTGCGAGTGGAATCATTTCATTCATCAGAGATTACTGCTGGAACCATTTGTTGTAGATGGTTTTGTAAGTGCCGTCAGCTTTGATCTTCTCCAGAGCGGTGTTGAATTTGCCCTGCAGCTCAGTATTACCCTGACGGACCGCGATACCCAGACCGGTACCGAAGTAATCTTTATCGGTCACTTTCTCACCCAACGGTGCGAGGTTGGCGTTCTGTTTCAGCCATTCGTTCACCACGGCGGTATCACCAAATACCGCATCAATGCGGCCATTTTTCAGGTCCAGAACCGCGTTCTGGTAGCTGTCATAAGGCACAACCGTGATGTCGTTGTGTTTATCAGACAGGTATTTCTGGTGCGTGGTGCCGTTCTGAACGCCAACGCGTTTACCTTTCAGCGCATCCACATTCGCCAGCTTGCCTTTCTGGGCAATAAAGATCGCGGAATTATCGTAGTAAGGCTTGGAGAACAGCACCTGCTTTTCACGCTCTGGGGTGATATCCATACCCGCCATCACGGCGTCAAAACGACGGAACTTCAGGCTGGGGATCAGGCTGTCAAATGCCTGGTTGGTGAAGGTACAGGTCGCATCAATCTCTTTACACAGCGCATTGGCCAGATCGACATCGAAGCCCTGAATTTTGTTGTCAGAATCCACAAATTCAAATGGAGGATATGAAGCTTCGGTGGCAAAACGCAGGGTTTGCGCAGCAGAAGCGCTCAGGCTCAGACCGGCAAGCAGTGCAGCAAGTACGACTTTTTTCATTAGATGCATCCTGACTTAGTGCGAAAGATAATGTGCAAACGCTTCGGTTTGCGGCTGTGTAAAGTGGCTGGCATCGCCTTGCTCAACGATATGGCCGTTCTCCATGTACACCACGCGGCTGGCGGTTTTGCGCGCCACCTCGACTTCGTGGGTCACAATCACCTGGGTGATCTGCGTTTGCGCCAGCTCACGAATGATGCTGACGATTTGCGCGGTGATTTCAGGGTCGAGCGCGGCGGTGGGTTCGTCGAACAACAGCACCTGCGGCTCCATCATCAACGCTCGGGCAATCGCCACACGTTGTTGCTGGCCACCAGAAAGATGCAATGGAAAACGATCGGCAAAGGGGGTCAGACGCAGACGCTCCAGCAGTTTGTCAGCGCGCGCGCGTGCGGCGTCTTTGCTGAGACCGAGCACGCGGCACGGCGCTTCAATCAGATTCTGCACCACGCTGAGGTGTGGCCACAGATTGTATTGCTGGAACACCATGCCCACGTTTTGGCGCAGTTCACGGATCGCGCTGTCTGACGGCGCTTTGCTGAAGTCGAAGTGATTCCCGGCAATCTGCAGGCTGCCGGAACGCGGCTGCTCCAGCAGATTGAGGACGCGCAGGAGCGAACTTTTACCCGCGCCACTCGGCCCGAGCAACACCAGCGTCTCTCCCTGCGGACAAGCCAGGTTGATATCGAACAGTGCCTGATGGGCACCGTAAAAACAGTTTATGGCGTTTAGTTGAATACTCATGCGCAAAAAATGAATAGTAATTAGTGCCGCGAATCTTAACGTCACCAGAATAGTTATGCAATTGTGGTGGGTTAAAATTTATTAAACAGCAGTGAAGTCCCAAAAGCGTAGCACAATATCGCGCAGGTCAACGCCGGGAAGGGCTCGCTGGCTGCAATTTATTGATGAAAAATTAACAAAAAACGCCGCAAAGATGCGGCGCGCTTATGTTTAGAACTGAGTGCTGTTAAATTGAACAGCTATTTCTTCTCTTCCAGCAGCTGGCTGAGCGATCCGCCGCCTGCGTGCGGCCAGTCACCGACGTAACGAATATCATCCACCGCCCAGCAGGTTCCTTCGTGAATCATCAATACCTCGTCATGCCAGCTTTTGCCATCACGGCTCAAATCGACTCGCAGTGGGATGTTACGTGCATCGCGATTAGGAATGGTTGAGGCGCTGGCAACATCGGCGGATGTGGGACCCTGTGCGAGGCTGGAGAACAGATCGGCCTGGCTCCAGGAGGCAGGTTTATTGCTCTGCGTGCTGGCGCTCAGCAGTTTTTGATACAGGCGATCGCTCAGGTAAGGGCGATATTTTGCCAGCGTGGTGCTATCGGGCAGACCCTGACCGGGCTGGCTGATGCGCAAATCGTAAAACTGCTGCGCGACGCTATCTGGGCCACCGTCGGCACAGCTGGCAGTGCGCGGTCCGTTATCCTTGATCACCGGTTCAACGGTGGTACAGGCACTGAGCAGTAACGCAGCGGGAACAAGCAGCGCAAAGGCATTGTTTCTCATCTCGATTTCCTTATTGTTCACTGGCAAAGCGTCATTTTTAGCATAGAGTATAGTCTTGCTTTTACGCCGTACGAGCTGTTCACCTCAGGAGAGAAAAATGAAATTTTCCACCACGCCCACCTTAGAAGGGCACAGCATCACTGAATATTGCGGTGTGGTTACCGGTGAAGCGATTCTCGGGGCCAACATTTTCCGTGACTTCTTTGCCGGGATTCGCGATATCGTCGGTGGTCGTTCCGGTGCTTATGAAAAAGAGCTGCGCAAAGCGCGACAGATCGCGTTTGAAGAGCTGGAAGAGCAGGCAAAGGCACTGGGTGCGAATGCGGTCGTGGGCATTGATATCGATTATGAAACCGTTGGCAAAGACAGCAGCATGCTGATGGTCAGTGTGACCGGTACCGCAGTGATTATTCGCTAATGCGTTTTGCTGTTCTGTTGGCGCTGGCGTTTTTACTGAGTGCCTGTCAGTCGTCTGTTGAGCCGCGCAACGGCTACTGGGTCGATACCGCGCATCCGGCGCAGGGCGCGCGGCCTCGCATTAAAGTGGTGGTGATCCATTATACCGCCGAAGATCTGCCATCCTCGCTGGCCACGCTCACCGATCGTGAAGTCAGTGCCCACTATTTGATCCCGCAGCAGCCGGCGCAAAAAGGCGGCCAGGGCGTCATCTGGCAACTGGTGCCGGAGCGCGAACTGGCGTGGCATGCCGGGCCGAGTT
This sequence comes from Pantoea sp. ME81, assembly GCF_903970985.1. Taxonomy (NCBI): domain Bacteria; kingdom Pseudomonadati; phylum Pseudomonadota; class Gammaproteobacteria; order Enterobacterales; family Erwiniaceae; genus Pantoea; species Pantoea sp. ME81. Next base: position 87,650 of record NZ_CAJCKS010000002.1, read on the forward strand.
TCTGGCGCGGTGCGACCCGTATCAATGACACGTCGATTGGGATTGAGATCGTCAATCGTGGCTACACGCGGACATTAACCGGCGTGGAGTGGCAGCCTTTTACGCCTGCGCAAATCAGCGTGCTGGTGGCGCTGGTGAAGGATATTACGCAGCGTTATGCCATCACACCTGAAAATCTGGTGGGGCACAGCGATATCGCGCCGCAGCGGAAACAGGATCCTGGCCCGTTGTTCCCGTGGCAGCAGTTGGCGGAGCAGGGGCTGGGCGCATGGCCCGATCGCGCTACCGTGCAGCGTTATCTCCACGGGAATGCGGCTGATGCGCCCATCGATCAGGCCGAACTGTTGGATGCGCTGCAGCGCTATGGTTATGACGTCAATTCAGCGAATACCCCGCCAATGCAGCGTAAGCTGATCGCGGCGTTTCAGATGCACTTCCGTGCGCGAGATTATCGAGGCATCGCCGATGCGGAAACGCTGGCGATAGCTCGGGCACTGCTGGCGAAATACGGCGCAGCGCAGTGAAGAGACGGTGTATGGCATCGCCGATGCGGAAACGCTGGCGATAGCTCGGGCACGGCGGGGCGCGGACGACGCTCGCGG